>JAUWMC010000012.1 GCA_030613375.1 Microcaldota archaeon | reverse complement strand
AAGTTCTTCTTTTGGATAAAGCAACTCCTGGAGGCCAAATCTATCTCAGTTCCTTAGTGGAAAATTACCCCGGGGTAAAATCAACCGATGGCCAAAAATTGGTTGAAATAATGCTCGAACAGGCAAAATCATTTGGGGCAGAAGTAAAGCCATTCAATGAAGTACTGGAAACAGACCTCAAAAACAAGATCGTGAAAACAAAGGACGCAGAATACCAAGGAGGCTGCATAATACTAGCGACCGGAAACCGCTGGAAAAAACTCAATGTTCCAGGGGAAGAAAAATTTGTAGGGAGGGGAGTCAGCTATTGTGCAACATGCGATGGCCCATTCTTCAAAGACCAAATCGTAGCGGTAATCGGAGGCGGAAACACAGCAGTTGAAGAAGGCCTCCACCTCACAAACTTCGCAAGCAAAGTTATTCTGGTTCACAGGAGAGATGAACTGAGAGCAGAAAAATACCTTGCAGACAAGGCCCTAAAGCATGAAAAGATGGACTTTTTCTGGAACAGCGAAGTAGTAAGCATAAACGGAAAAGAAAAAGTTGAATCCCTCACAGTAAAAAACAACAAAACAAATGAAGAAAAAACAATCAAATTAGAAGGAGTATTCATTTTCGTAGGGATGCTTCCAAATAGCGAGATGTTTAAGGGCCAAATCGATTTAGATGAACGCGGTTACATACTCACAAACGAAAAGATGCAAACTAATCTCCCGGGAGTTTATGCTGCAGGAGATGTAAGAAGCTCTCCGGTAAAGCAGATAACAACTGCAGCAGCTGACGGAACAATCGCTTCAATAGTCTCTTGCGGAGGACACTAATACCCTGTACTTTCTTTTTCAAAGAACCGTATCAGTGAGCTTGCAGCAATTGGGTAAAATACGAAATACATCACTATGTTCAGAAGCGGAATTGTATTGCTAAGCACTACCATCACATAGAAGGCATAAACCAAGATTGCTTTCACATTAGCATCTTTTACAAAATTCAGGGAAATCAAGATTGCGCTGAAGGGCCTCACCTTCTTTTCCACATAAGCAATGAATGCAAACGCGAAAAGGAACTCTATAATAAACATCTCAAATAGCGCTATTATCGCAAACACATATGAAAACGCTTCATGCACCGCTCCCAGGTTCAGGAAATAATAGATGAGCAACAGAGGAGTTACAAAAAATCCCATCACAATCATCTTTACAAGTGATATCACGAAGAACTGCAGACAATTTTTGAATGCATAATTCATATATGAGACTACACCAACAGGTTGTGCTCGAAGTGCCTTGTAAAGCTCTTCCCAGAATGCCCCTTTATACCCCGCGGACAATATCGCGTTTATGAAAAGCAAAATAGCCCCTACAATAGCAAGCACGATAAGCGTTATCTCTGGATCTGCACCTACAGTAGTAAACAGCAGGAACAGGAGAAGCAAAACTCCCACTGATGCGCCCAAGGTAATGGACATGAAAATGGGGTAAAGGAACGTTGGAAGCATAAACGAAACAGGGTCCCGAGAAAAACTTTCCAGCGAGCCTTTGATAGCACCTAGCAGCAGATCACCTGTTCTGCATTAGGCTCCAGTATTTAAAAACTTTTTCCAGCTCTTTCTTCTTATGGATGAACTTCTCTTGTTTCTTGCGGAAAAAGGTGCACTCCAGGAGCCTGTGCACATTACAACAAAATCCATAGGAGCAGCCTTTTCCATGAGCCAGCAGAATGCATCCGTCCGCCTAAGAAAACTCATAGATGGAGATCTTATTTCCAAAACCGAAAAAGGCCTTCAGCTTACAGAAAAAGGCAAGAAAAACTTAATCTCCATATATTCCCGCATGAAATCCATTTTTCAGCAGAAACGTTTTGTTTTCAACGGCAAAATCGTAAAAGGCTCAGATGAAGGCAGGTACTACATCTCCCTTCCTCAATACACGCAAAAAATCAAAGATGTCGTGGGCTTCACCCCATTCCCGGGAACACTTAACATAGAACTGGACGAATCCCAGATAGAAACCCGCATAGCTCTTAGGGAGCACAAGCCCATAATAATTGAAGGCTTTAAATCCCAAGGAAGGAGCTTTGGACCCGCAGAACTTTATCCCTGTACAATTGGAGGCTATGCTGGAGCACTTATATTCCCGTTCCGCTCTCATCATGGACTAAGAATACTTGAAATCATTTCTCCCTATGACTTAACCAAAAAACTGCCCATTTCCATGGGCTCAAAAATAAATGTAGAAGTGGTTTTCAAGTAAATTACTCCTCTACGGTCCTCTGCACATCTACTTCTTTTGCTTCTTTCACATGCCTTTGTTTTTCCCTCTTCTTGTGCACACTCTCCCGTATAATCGTCCTTTTCTCGTGTTCTTTGAATCTTTTCTTTATCCCAAGATCTATTCCAGTATCCAGCTCAATTCCCTTGAACATTATATGGTAGAATAGCCGGTATGCAATCGCAAGCACAATGGCAAGCCCAAGCAGCCCTATTTCAACCGTTGAGTTCACTATAGGTGTAACCAAAATGCTTATCCTGTCGTGTATTATTGTAAATACAAGTGCAAGCAGCAGGAGCATTATGAAAGATATCACAGTTGAGATTATAGGCCTCTCCAACCTCATTTGCTTGATGACCCTTCTGCTCGAAATCCCACTTTTTTCCTCTATAATTACCAACACAAGCAGTATTACGAAGAAAGATGCAAGTGAGGTAAGAGTATACATAGAAAGCCCAAAGAAATTTAGCAAAAACAATGCAATTATGGCTGAAATAAATGCCTCTATAAACAACTTCATGGATTTTGTATATGCTTGAATAGCTTAAAAATGTTGTGAACGGGAGGCATAGCCTGCCTTCTGTGCCGACGCAGAAGCGTCGTGGCAGCATTATACTAAGCGCCAATTACTGGCTTGCACCATCATTCGGCCTTCGCGGGCCGTTTCATCTTCTTTGCAGACATCTCGTTTCCTCATAGTTAGCCTGCAGAAGTTACGTTTCTGTTCCCGCTAAGAGCCCCCTTAAAGGGCCTGTGCCTCTGGTGGGCAGAACTTCCTCCGGAGTACCCGGTGAGCCGCCTGCCTTCCGTTCACTATAATATTAGGTATTTGTTTGTATTTATTACTTCCTTTTACCTAATTCCCGAAGGAGTAACATAACTCAGTTTCATCTCTTTGGTTATCACTATCGATTCGTAACCTTTAACGAAATCCGGAAAAGTGCGCTTTACCCTGTTCATTATGTTCATCATATCTTCAACCCTTTCCACTTCCATCTCAAGCTCTAAATCCCATGCCCCAACTGAAGTAGTAAGCGCAAAAACATTTGGCTCCCTTGCGCAGAATCCATATATGGAATCCAATGATTTCTGGTTTATGTTATGCAACCGAATAAATGCCTTGCAGAAAACTATCCCGAACTTTTCGTAATCCAAGTCTATCCCATGTTGAGTGATTACCCCTAGCTTCCGCATGCTCTTGACCCGGTTCATCACGTTCTGCGGTGAGGTTTTCGCCTTTTTTGCAATCTCAGAGAATGGTTTCCTTGCATTTTCTGTAAGCTCTCTAAGGATTGCAAAATCAATCTTGTCCGGCCTCTCCCTTCCAGGTTCATCCCCATACCTCACAGGGTAAATCTTCTGCTCCTCTGGGAGCAGCCACTTTCTGTTATAATAAAACCAATTTACGTTTTGTATTATCTCTTTTTCATAAATATTCCTGCTGAATTTATTCATTATCTTGCTTAGAGTATTATAGAAAGAGAACAGGGAGGTGTTCCAGATTGCAAGGAGGGCATCCCACCTCCCGCTCGTTTGCGTTACCCATGCAACTTCTGGCAGTGAATCCATGTATTCGAAGAATTCCTCCTCTTTTTTCTCATCCGTATCCTGGAATCTGAAGTATACCTTTGTATTGTTGAACCCGAACTTTGCGACATCCACCCTTGTAAAGAAGCGTGTTATGTACCCTTCCTCCACCAGACGCTTCATCCGGTAGTTAACCGTATCCTTATTGCTACCTATCTTTTTTGCAATCTCCTTTGCCGATTGCCTTGAGTTTATATCCAGCTGATAAAGTACCTTCTTGTCGAGGGAATCAATCTCCATATCTAATCATTTCTTCATTTTATTATTTAAAAGTTTGTTTTTGAGGCAAATTCTAGCAGAAAGGTTAAAATATCTCTAATGAGTGTTATTATTGGTGATATATAATGGAAAGAAAAATTAAACCTGAAAACAAAGTCATTCTCGTCTTCCCGGCAGCTCAATCCAGGCGCCCGGTTTCCCTTGACAGGAACTTCCCTCCAATGGGAATAACCAAGCTGGCCACAAGGCTCAAGAAGACCATGCCAGGCCGGAGGGTTGTCCTAGTTGATGAAGCATACCATAAGCTCCCGGAGATAAATCCTGGTGATGTAGTTGGATTGACCTCCACAACCCTAAATAGTGCCCGCACCGCAGAAATAGCCAGGTCTGCCAAATCCGCAGGAGCCCATGTAATAGTAGGTGGTCCCCATGCAAATCACACTTCTGCTCAGGCACTGGCAGAAGTTCCTGAAATTGACCACGTGGTAACTGCCCATGGTGAGGAGGCCCTCTTAGGCATCCTCCGCGGAGAACTCAAAGATAGAGTAATACATGGCACCATCCCAGGGAGGTCCCTTCCTGAACCCATGCCAGACCTCACACTCTGGGGTAGCCTCGCAGTTTACGAAGAAGTCTTTGAAAAAAGCGTTTGGGCTAAAGAATATGCAGATGCAATTTTCCTTGAAACACAGAGAGGTTGTACTCAGTCCCCAAGATGCAGTTACTGCGTCCGCGGCCCCAACGGAGTAAAACGGGTTCCCCACGATGTTTTCTGGAAAGTAGTTTCAGAACTCCAGGCTGCAAGACTAGGTGGAATCCCCTCTCCGAGAATCCCTCCAAGGGCTAATGCACGTAGCGGAAAACTTCTAGTCTTCGATTTTTCCGATGAGTTCATGGCAATGGGCAGAAAGAAACTCCAGCACTTGGCTGATAGCATGCCGGAAGGAATCACGGATAAGGTTGAATTTCTTGCATATGCCCGACCGGACAAGATAAAGTCTCCGGAAGTTGCAATGCTCATGCAAAGGGTTGGCGTATCCAAGTTATCATTGGGTATAGAATCCGGAGACCCCGACATGCTCATTCGGATGAACAGGAAGATGTCCCTTGAGGACCATCATCGTGCAGTTAAGTTTCTTTCCGATACAGGCATAAAGATATATCTGAACATGCTCATTGGAGGGCTTGATGAAACTCTAGAAAGCCTCAGGAGTACAGTAGAGCACTTTAGGGAACTGGTTGATGTTGCAGGCGGAATGGTCTATCGTGCAGGAGCAAGGCTTGTAATCCCGTTTCCAGGTTCACTGGATTTCCGCAGGATGTTAGATAGGTTCAGGGGAAGCGGCCAGTCTGGCCTTGCCCTGAAAGCGGAGAAATACGAGCACGCGTTCGTGATGGATCCAATAGAGTTAGAGAGGGATTTTCTGGAAAACTGTACCTCAATTTCAATGGAAGATGCGCTTGATGCACACTCAGAGATGATGGATATTGCAAAGAAACATGGAATTGGGATGTCTGACAAGCCGTTCTTGAGCTGAGGGGCAGAAGTCCCCTTTCCCAGGCCACCGGAAACACTGGAAACCTCCCCCCTCCATTTATTTTAAAACAACCCCTCAACAATACCACTACAGAGCACTCTTTTGGGTGCAGATTAGTTTGAGTGCCCCACCGGGCACGGATGTGAAACAAATGGAAGAAAAACTTGAAGAATTTGAGGAAATAGAGGAATCTCCTGCAAAGGAGAAGATTGAGCAGCAGCCTAAATCCGAAGGAAGCGGAGGAGAAAGGCCTGATTTCCGCGTGATGCAGCCCGATAGGGACAAGGATGGAAACTCCACCCTGAAAAGTGTGGGCGGCATGTGGAAAAAAACCAGCAAAAACGGAAACGACTTTTACGTGCTTAACATTGGCAGGCTTACCCTCCTGGTGTTCAAGAACGATCGGCAGGGTGGATCGAATGAGTGAAAGGCCCACCGATGGAAAGAAGTACGAGCTCCTCAAGGAGCTCGAAGACCTCCCCGGAATAGGGGGAGTAACCGGAGACAAACTCCGCAAGGCTGGATATGATGCACTTTCTCAGATTGCAGCCTCCACTCCCCATGAGCTTGCAGAAGCAGGGGAATTTGGAGTCGAAGCTGCAAAAAAGGCAATTGAGGCAGCAAAGGACGCGGTTGAAACCGGATTCGAAACCGCAGACCAACTCCTCGAAAGAAGAAAAGCCGTAAAACGCATTACCACAGGTTCCACGGCCCTGGATGAGCTTCTCGGAGGCGGAGTGGAAACACAGTCCATCACCGAATGTTTTGGAAAGTTCTCCTCAGGAAAATCCCAAGTCGGGTTCCAGCTTGCAGTAAATGTGCAATTTGCCTTGAAGGAAGAGGATTCCCCTCCTCCACGCGTGCTTTTCATAGATTCTGAAAGCACCTTCAGGCCCGAAAGGATTGTACAGCTTGCAGAAGCAGTCGGTCTTGACCCAGATGAAACCCTGAAGAATATCTTCGTTGCCCGCGCAGAGAACTCTAATCATCAGATACTTCTTCTGGAAAAGGCGGAGGAGATGATTCAGAAGGAAAACATCCGCCTTATAGTTATGGATTCCCTCACCTCCCAGTTCCGTGCGGACTATATAGGAAGGGGAGCCTTGAGTGAAAGACAGCAAAAGCTCAATAAACATGTCCACACTCTCCAGAGGTATGCCGACAAATATAATGCCGCGATTTACATTACCAATCAGGTAATGGACAATCCTGCAATCCTTTTCGGGGATCCGACAACCCCAATTGGAGGACACGTGCTTGCGCACGCAGCAACCTATCGTGTATACCTTCGCAAAAGCAAGGAAACCAAGAGGATTGCAAGGCTTATTGACAGCCCCAGTCTTCCGGAAGGTGAAGCGATCTTTAAGGTTACTGCGAAAGGAATAGGGGACTAATCCCCTTTTTTTGATTTTTATGGAACTCTCTTCTAACCACCTGGACTTTCTGGAAAGATGCAAGGAAGCTAGAAAGGTTGCACTCTCTTTCAAAGATCCTCTGATTGTGCATCACTATGACGCGGACGGAATCACATCAGGGGCAATAACAATTTCCGCATTCCTAAAGGAAAACAAAAAGCACAGAACTTTCCCAACCAAAAAACTCGATGATTTCGTAATAGATCAGCTTCAAAAAGAAAAAGAAATAATCTTCGTAGACTTAGGAGGAGGAAACAAAAGTGTAAATGAACTCCAGGACGTAGTTATAATCGACCACCACCAAACCAAAGGAATCGAAAAACTTCAGGCAAACCCTCTTCTTTTTGGAATCGATGGCGGCCTCGAACTTTCTGCATCAGGTGTTGCTTCCCTTGTTTTCAACCACCATTTTGATCTTGGTGCAGTTGGAGCGGTAGGAGATATGCAATATCCTCTCATAGGAATGAATCGATATGTAATGCAAAAAGGAGTAGGTTCAGGTGAGCTCGAAGTAAAAAATGAATTAAGGATGTATGGAAGATACTCCCGCCCCCTAATTGACTTCCTAGCTTACTCTGATGATCCATTTGTACCTTCTCTTACGTACAACGCAGAAAACTGCGAGAAGTTTCTTTCGGACTTAAACATCGAAACAAAGGAAAAAGAAGTTTGGAGAAACTACTCATCTCTTTCGTTTGAAGAAAAGAAACGCCTTATTTCTGCCCTTACCAAACTCCTTATAGACAAGGGAATGCGCTGGGCCGCATCAGAACTTGTAGGTGAGACTTATCTTCTCACAAAACGGAAGGCTTATTCGAGTACATACGACGCTGCAGAGTTTTCCACTGTACTTAACGCATGCGGAAGACATTCGCATGCCGAAGTAGGAGTTTCACTTTGCCTGGAAAAAGAAAATTCTTATGAAGCAGCACTTGAACTCCTAAAGAAGCACAAGATTGCAATACGCGAAGGGATTTCCTTTGCAAAAAACAACCTGAATGATTTCGGGCCCTTTTTCTTTTTGGATGCAAGAGGCATAATTGAAGATTCAATAGTAGGGATAGTCTGCGGAATGGTTTCCGGAGGGAAAACAAAGCCAATTCTTGGAGCAGCATTTTCCGAAAGCGGAGTAAAAGTTTCTTCCCGCGGCACAAAAAAGCTGATTGATGAAGGCTTGAATCTTGGAAAAGCAATGTCTGCAGCCTCTGAGGAAGTTGGGGGTGTCGGAGGCGGCCATAGGATTGCAGCTGGAGCAAACATCCCGTCAGAATCACTCAACCATTTCTTGTCATATGTTGGAGAACTATTACGGCAATAAGCGAAAAACCAACTAGAATACTTTTTATAGCTTTTGAAGAACTATCTCCACATGGCTTTGGGTTCTTTAGTTTGTAGAAAGCTTAATTTAGTGCCTACAGTTCCCATAGCGAAGCCCAAGATTTTAGGTGGTTCAGGAGGATCCAGGTCCCCTTCCAAATTTAAGTTAATTATTGGGGGGTTCCAACAAATGGAGTTCACAACCAAAGCAAAGAAGTTGGAAAGGGGAAAGAACACTCTCTTTGTTTCGTTTGCTCCTGAAAAAGCTAAAGAAGAAATCAGGAAAGAGATTACAGGCACCAAACCTTCAACCCAAACGGAAAAACAAAAATTCGTTTCCCATTTTCAGAAAAAAATTGAAACTGAAAATTCACCCTCATTCTCCCGCGCAGGTTGCGATATACGCACTGCTATGACAAGTAGCACTTCCACGCAGAAAGGGCTACAGAATGCGAAGAAAGGAAAATTCCGCTGGGATTGGATGGTGCAATGGTCCCAATGGTATAGCTATGTAAATGCAATGCATACCGCTAAAGCGCTCGCGGTCCGCCTTATAAATTCAGGTAAAATGTTTCTCAGTGAACTTGTCAGGGCAGCTACTGCAAAGACTGCATGGCAATGATAAAAACATTTTTTCATTTAAAAAATCTCATTTTTTTGACGAAAAACTACGTAATGTTTTTATTATTTGCGTTTGTAGTACGAACGAGAAGTAAAATGGGGATACTGGATAAATTGAAAGGATGGCTGTTCGGAAAACATGAAGAAAAAGAAATGAAAGCCAGTCCAGAACCCCCTATGCAGCAACATGAAACTGTCATCTACGAAGAAGAGGAGCACACTGAACCTCCAGAGATAGATGAATATGTTGAAATTGAGCTTACAAAACCAGCCAAAAAAGTTCATAGTACAACTCCCATGGAGGGTACCACTATGGTGAAGAAAAAAACAACAAAGAAAAAAACGGCCAAAAAGAAAACAACAAAAAAGAAGACTGTAAAGAAAAAGACCACGAAGAAAAAGACCACGAAAAAGAAGGTCACTAAGAAAAAGGCGGCAAAGAAAAAGAAGATGACCAAGAAGAAGGTCACTAAGAAAAAGACCGCAAAGAAGAAGACCAAAAAGAAAGCAGTGAAAAAGAAGGCAGTTAAGAAAAAGACCGCCAAAAAGAAAACCGCAAAGAAGAAAAAGAAAAGGTAATCAGCGTAAATAGGCGGCCGAAACCTATCTACCTTATTTTATTTTTTTCAATCCCTTAGAATATCTCTTTACTAAGGAAGCAAAACTGCAGTTGCTATAACCGTAGTCCATTTTCCTTTTTTGTCAACCTCTGCAGTAGCGGTTACGTTTGTAGTCTTGACGATTTTTCCGCTCATTTTGAAGTATTCTTCCTTGGAGTTCCAGGCTGCATCCGGGTCGAACTCAATTCCTAAGGTGGATGCAAGCATGCTCGCTGCCAGATCTTCGGCATAATCTCCTGCTTCCTGCCTTCCCTGTCCATATGTGTGGTGTTCGCTTAGGTATCCATGCCAACTCCTGTCTTTTGGGACCGCGAGCCCGACAGATGCCGCAATCCTCCTGCTCGGTTCACATGAGCTTATTTTTGACATTACGCAGAAGACAATCTGCCCTGCACTTAATTCTTTTATGCCCTCTTCCCGTTTGATTAGTTTTGCACCAGGAGGAAAAATACTTGAAACGTACACTAAATTACAATAAGCAATATCTGCATCCCTCAGGGCTTGTTCAAATGATCCAAGTTCTGTATTGGACCTTCCGACTCCGTTTGTAAGAAACATTCTTTTTGGAACAAGATTTGTGGGGTTCATGGCTATTTTTTTGGGGGCATTCATTTAAGAAACTGCCTTTATAGATTTTTCTTATGGCATTGACGGTGGGAGTTGTAGGAAAGCCTAATGCTGGAAAAAGCACGTTTTTCTCTGCACTCACGATGGCAGAAGCCAAAATAGCAGCATTCCCCTTTACCACATTAGAGCCAAACATAGGTGTAGGCTATGTGCGTAAGAAATGCCCCCACACAGAAAAAGCATCGGAATGCAACCCAAAAGACTCATTCTGCAGGGAAGGAACCCGATTTGTGCCTGTAAAGATGATTGATGTGGCTGGTTTGGTTCCGGATGCCCATAAAGGAAGGGGTCTCGGATTCCAGTTTTTGGACGATCTCAGCGCTGCGGATGCTCTTATACATGTAATAGATGCCAGCGGAAAAACAGACCTGGAGGGAAAACCAGCAATCAACCACGATCCCGCAGCAGAAATTGAGTTTCTTAGGGAAGAACTTTTTCACTGGATGGCCAGCATAATTGAGAAGAACTGGAAAAAAGTCCGCAGCCGGGACATTAGTGTCTTATCTGATATGCTTACAGGGCTCAAGATATCTCCCGCTCAGACGGAAGAATGTGCACGCCGCCTTTCTCTGGAAGCAAAACGAATAGATTGGAGTGAAGAAGAGCGCCTTGCATTTTCCAAAGAGTTGCTTAAAATAAAGCCAATATTAATAGTTGCAAACAAATGTGATGATGTCGATAACTTAGACAATATACTGGAAAAGTTTCCTGATTTGAATATTGTTTCATGTTCTTCTCTTTATGAGCTTACTCTCAAAAGAGCAGACAATATAGGTGCAATCTCTTATCTCCCCGGCAGCTCTTCGTTCGAAGTAAAGAATGCAACCGAGAAGCAAAAGAAAGCACTGGGAACCATCTCATCTTACCTTGAGAAAAACGGAAGTACTGGAGTCCAACAGGCCCTGGAAACACTTGTTTATGATATGATGCACCAGATTGTTGCTTTTCCGGTAGAGGACGAAGCAAAATGGAGCGACCGCAAAGGCAACGTGCTCCCCAATTCATTTCTTCTTCCAAGTGGAAGCACCCCTCTGGACCTTGCAGAAAAGGTCCACACAGACCTTGCCAAAAACTTTATTTCGGCTCTGGACGCAAGAAAAAAGACCCGTTTAAGTAAAGAATATGAATTAAAAGATTGTGATATTATAAAGATACTCTCAAGGTAGGTGTTTTCTATGGATAAAAATGTGCTTTATCCGATATTATCGATACTGATTGTCGTACTCGTGGCAGGAGCAGTCTATTTTATCGCCGATATGTTTGGCGGTACTGAAATCCACCATGAAGGGGAAGAAGGCCACGAAGGCGAACAAGGGGATGGCCACGATGAGGACCATGAAAGAAGTACAGAAGAAGCAGAGCAGCTTTTCTTTGAAGCTATCCGAAAACCTCTAGAATATGATTCGTACATATTTGCATACGAAGAAAAGGCATCCAATGGATACACGGACAGTGTATATATCACCGCTTCTCCAGAGTATTCATATGTCAGGAAGGAGGACGCCATATTCACCAGGGAGCTCTTCCTTGCTGAAAACACTACAATTCTTTGTCTAGAGACCGTAAACAAAAAGGTCTGCTCTAATGTAGTCCAGAATTCTACATTCAATCCGTATGTCTATACAATGAGCTATCTGCTTTATGACCATGACAGGATTGAAAAAACAGAGGAAAACAATGAACTCTTGGTCAAGTATGGTGCAATATTATTTGAACCTGAAATACACGATAAAACGTATGATGGAACGGAATGCAAAGAAATAGCATATACTCTTGACTACTCCAAGCTTACAATAGAGCAGATGAGGGTAATCGGCATGGACCCCAAGTCACCTGAACTGCTTCTTTCCAAGGAATATAACTTTACCCTCTGCATTGATCCAGAAACAAAAGAGGTGCTGCATAAATCTCTTACCTATCTAAATTTCGGTAAACCTGAATCCACCGAATCCCTTACCACACAATCTATCTGGGGAGAAGCTGCAGAAGTGCAGTTCCCAGAAGACATGGGAGAAGAGCCCTTTATGCAGGAGTTCTACCTTGCACTCAAGAAAAGCCAAGAGAAATATGCAAAATGCTTAATCGATGAGAATTTTGAGAGTTGCATTCGTTCTGAAGCAATCCTTTCAAGGAACGAGCGTCTCTGCGAGCTAATCCCGGATATTGATATAAGGGATGGTTGTTACCTGAACGTTGCCCTAGAAAAAGGCACACCAGATCTCTGCACATACCTTTCTGAGGAACTCCAAGCAGATTGCTACATTGAATTTGCCTGGAAGTATAAGGACACTTCATATTGCTCTCCAATCCAGGATTCAGCAAAACTGCAGGAATGTATATCTGTAGTTACTGATCCTGAAGAAGAACCTGTGATTGAAGAAGAGATGGAAGAAACCGAAGAATCCGAGCCGGAAGAAGAAACTGAGCTAGAACCAGAGGAGGCAGAATGCTCAGTTGATTCCGACTGTGTAACTGCAGGTTGCTCTTCCCACCTCTGTGTTCCCACATCCCTTTCTGATGTGGTGACCACATGTGAATATCTTGAGGAGTATGATTGTCTTCCATTGAGCACATGTGGTTGTGTCGACGGTCAGTGTGCCTGGGATGAGAACCAAGAATACTTAAATTGTTTGGACGAAAAAGCAAGCTAATAAGGTGATTTTTTGATAGTTGGAAATAGAATAACCAAGATAGAAGCGGCAAGAGAGAAGCAGGAACCAAGGAAAGGCCTTAACTTCAAGATTAATGTCAAGGATGCAAAGGTCACTGCAAAGAGTGTGGAAGTCACTTATGAGTATTCTGCCATCTATACTGAAGATGTTGGATACATCAAGATGGAAGGCGTAATTACTGCTGAAGAGGACAAGAAACTTCTGGATGAAATTAAGAAGGAGTGGGCAGACAAGCAGAGGCTCCCTCAGAGCTATGCAGAAATAATCCTCAACGCAATCAACTACTTTGGAGGGGTAAATGGAGTACTCGCAGCCAGAGTTGTGAACCTTTCTCCTCCTATTGTACCTCCTAGGTTCAGCCTTACTAAGAAAGAGTAGCTGCATCCTTAAGTATGAGGTAAATGCCGTAACTCTTCGGCACTTCTTTTTCTTCTTCTTTCTCTATCTTTTCCATTGTAGAATTTGCAAATTCCTGCTCAGGCAAATCCTGCTTTGCACGAATCTTGATCGGCTCTTTTCCAAATGCGAGCGCATCCCTGTACGGTTCAAATCCCTCAAGTTTATCCAGTTTTTTTGCTATAAGCCCGGTTGACCCATGTAGAGTATTCGGTACTCGGATAAGCCGTTTTGTATCTATTGTTACTCCAGTATCCACATCCACACTTTCTAACTTCATCTCCTTTGCAGCCCCTTCCAGCCGTTCTATAATATCCTTAATCGGGGTCTTGCTCCAGTTTCCATCATCCATGCACCCAAGCAACTTTTCCTTCGCTTCAGGCTTCTTCAGGCCCCTATGTATGCTTGAGGGGTTTTCCTCCAGGGTTTTCTCAACCATTCTACAGAATCTCCCCCTATATCCCCAGTCACTCTTTTTTGGCCCCCCCATCCGGTACTTATCTACTTTCCCAAAGAATTTCTTGTAATCCAACCCTGCCCCTGCAATATAATCCGCAATCTCCCTCCTTTCATCTCCCCCCAGGTACCTAAAACGCGGTGTTTTTACATGAATATGGAATCCCCTTCCCCCTGAAAACACAAGCGTTACGTCTTTCTTACTCACCCCAAAGTCCTTCTCTAGGAAATCCTCCACCAGCATTATCGCATCTCTTTTCACATGCTCAATCTCCTCAGCAGTAAGGAACATCCCTGCATGCACATCCAAATCAAAAATAAGGTCTCCCCCCATCCATTCTTTTCTTTCCATAGGAGTAGATTCCGGGAACTTGTAATAAGCAATCGAATGTGAAATATACAGTGGAGCGTCCTGTACAAGGTAATTCTTCAATGCCCCATTTGTTTTGAATCCCATATGCCTGGACTCAATCTTTTTCTTGAATCCCCCAACTCCGAATTCCCTCTGCTCAACCGCTGGAACTTCGATCTCTGCATTCTTGTAGTAATCCGAGAAGTTCTTGAGTATCATTACTTTTTCCTTTTCCACGTTTTCCACCTCAGCGGATTCCCAATCTTGCATTCTGCAATACACAGTCCATAGCTAAGAAGCATCCCACATGAAGGCACAGTGTACCCGCGATTTATTGCATGCTTTATCTGATAGCTTGCAACCCTCTCATCATAATCCGGGAAATTTGAGAATATTTGCAGTATTTTCTCATACGGAACTCCTTTGTTTATCAGATAAACTGCAAGTGTCCACCTTCCTTGGTGTCCAAGATTTTCATGCTTCTTTGCAGTTTCCAACAATTTCTCAATACACGGAGGATTTTCTCCTTCTTTGAAACTCATTTTTGAAGGCGCGGTTTTCGGAACGAGCTTCATTAATTTCACAGAATATTTCTTCACAATCTCAGGAGCATTTGGAAAAAGCCCAATGTCCTCCACTTTCATTTTTACTGCTTCCTCCATTAACCTAAGCACTTCCCGTCTACTCACTTCCACATGCCCTTCTTTTACATTCCTGTTAATCAGCCTATAATCCACAGACCTTGGAGAAAACTTTACATACACTTCCAAAGGAACAACAACCTTCCCTTCAAACTCTCCAGGAACCACCCCCAATTCATTCTGTAATCTCTTAATATTTTCCTTGGTTTCCCTTGCCATAAGTGAAGAAGCCTTTTTTGCCTCCGCAATCGCAAACTTGTTCGAAAGGTATCTATTCCTTAAGTGTGCAAGCATCATCCTCGCTGCCCCATAGGACCCAATCTCAATAAGCTGGTCCGAGATATGCACCGGGTTAGCAGTTCTCTGCACCCTATTTAGCGCATCCACTATCCGTTTTACTCCACGTTCTGTTATCTCGTCGTTGATTTGAATATTGTTTTCCTTTATTGCCTGTTTTCCCTCTTCTGTAAAAGGATATTTGCAGGCAAAATTAAGCTCCATATGAATATTTGCGCTCCCCCCATTTTAAATATTAAGGGAAGTACCTTTCCACTATTATGTAACCATGGTTACACTATAGATCTACAATCCTTCCCCCATCTTTCAATTTACTGACGGCCAAATAAGCCAAGTCAAACGCCATCAAAATTACAAAATAGCTCCAGACTCCGCTGATTGCCCCCACTGCAAGCGTAGTTCCCTTCAGCCACAGCCGGTAATCCCTCATTGGCTTTAGAATCCCCGCAAGCTCTACTTCATCTATTACAGCCACCACAAAGAACGGAAGCAGCAACACAGTATTCGCCCATCCCATCCCTAAAAAGAACGGAACTGCAGCAGCCAGCCCAACCGCCAGCCCATGCACCGGCTTGTCTATCTTTCCCATCAAAACCTGCGCAGCAATAATCCCCACAAACAATATTGCAGCAGGAGAAAAAGCAAGTATGTACCCCATGCAAAGCCCCGCTAGTATGCCCAACGGCCACTTCAGAATTCCCTTCCCCTTTTTCTTGTCCTCCAAATAATCCACGTGCTTTATTGCCCCCCCTGCAACAATCGCAGCCAATATATCCAGCATATTCTCACTTCAAAGAATAATATATTAAACGTTGCTGAACATAGCTAATTCAATGAATATATCGGGATTGAAGATATCAAAGGAACATTTCCTAGCAACCCTTTACATGGGCATACTCTTCCTTCTGACCGGTATTGTCCTGACAGCATTACAGACATATCTATATCCATTTGACGTTTTTGTGGGTTTCGTATCTCAGTTCGCCATAATGTTCTACCTTGCCACCAGGGTTTTTGATTTCTCAACCAAAGACGTTGGAGGCTTAGCCATTGCATATTTCATAATCTTCAGTATCGTGGAGTTAATTCTTGTAGTCTACATGTTTCCTGAACACCTATCCGCCCTCCAAACTCATCCAGCATACTTTTTCAATTTAGTCATACTTGGCATAATTTCATCGAAAATATGGCAAACCTTCCTCTATGCAGTAATCCTAGGATTGCTTTTGTATTTTTTGAAGGAGAAAAAACCTGCAAAATCCAAAATTTAAATACTCCTGTTACTACTTTAGTGAGTAATATATCAACGGAAGCGTAACCGTCGCATCCCCATGCACAGTAACACATCTTCCATCTTCCTTTATTTTGCCCCAGCTCACCGCCTCTTTAGCCGGAGCCCCACTCAAACTCCCATCCCAAGATTCTGCAGTAGTCAGGTAAAGTGCATAATCCAATCCCCCCCTCATCAGGTTCACTCCAATTGTATGATGTTTTGAAATCCCCCCACCTACAATAATCCCGGCAGTCTTTTCCGCATTAAGCGCCAAATCTGCAAGTTGTTTCATATCAGCAGTAACATCAATCCCAAACTCAGAATTCTCTTTCTTCTGCTTCCAAAAGTAAGTTTGCATTCCAATAGCCGAATCCGTAATTCCAGGTGAAAACACCGGTACCCCTTTCTCATATGCCTGCTTCAAAAACGACCCCTCATCTTCAATCTGTTTTCCCATTTCCTTTGCAATCTCACTCGGGCTCACAACCTTCTTCTCTTTAGAAACCTCAGCAAAAACCCCCTGCATCTTCTCCTCCAGAAGCTCATACCTCGCACTAGGAACTAGTATATTCCCAATACGATTAATCCCCTCCTTATGCAGCTTCACATCATCCTCCCCAAAGCTCCCCAGCAAATACGGCTCATGCGCCTTAATCATATCATGGTCCAAAGCGCCCCCAGTAGTAACAATAACATCCACATACCCCTCCTTCACCATATCCGCAAGCACTCCCCTCAATCCCGAAGCCACCACATTTGCAGTAAATGCCAGGAAAATAGTTGCCCCTTCAGCTTTCATTTTCTTTACTAGCTCCACAGCCTGCCCAAGATGTGTCCCCTGGAATCCACTCCCCCCATATGCTTCCATCAGCTCTTTTACCGAAGGCGCTTTCTCAAAATGAATATCCTTAACTTCCATATTGCTCTTTTGCCCACAAACCCTTTTTATATCCCTAATTTACGCTCTTTGCCGTATCCCAATTCGTCAAATCGAAACATTTATATACCCTAACCACCAGAACAACATATCAGACCTCTAGAGGTTAGACTATATGGAGAAACTTAAGCTCAGAATCGCAGGCGAAATCTCCCTTTCCGAAGGCCCAGGCTCCACAATGAAGAAGTGGAGGGAAATCTTCGGAATAACCCAAGGAGAACTCGCAAAAGCAATTGGAATCTCAGTTTCCACCATCAGCGACTACGAGTCCAACCGCAGAAAGTCTCCCGGAGCCAACATCATAAAGCGCTTCGTAAACGTCTTATTCGAAGTAGATGCAAAACACGGAGGAGGAATCACCCAAAAACTCCTAGAAGGAGGCACCAACACCGAAGAGTATTTTGAACTCCACGAATTCGCGCGTTCCCTCCCACTCTCCGATTTCGTACAGCTAATTGATGGAGAAGTAATCACCCACAAAGACCTTGTAGAGGAAAGAAAGCTCTACGGCTACACCCTTGTAGACTCAATAAAAGTAATCCTCGACATGCCCTTCACCTATTTCACAAATATCTATGGAAACATGAGTGAAAGGGCAATGATTTTCACCGGAGTCTCCACAGGAAGGAGCCCCATGGTAGTAATCCGTGTTTCCCCTTCCAAACCCTCTGCAGTAATTCTCCACGGCATAAAGAAAGTAGACAAGCTCGCAATAAAACTCTCAGAAAAAGAGCAGGTCCCCATAATAGTAACTCAACTGGACATAAGCCAAATCAAGGAAAGGCTAAACAAAATCTGATACTAAAGGTGTAATGAAAATGGCAGGAATTGTAGGTTATGGAGCATACGTTCCCAAATACCGAATAAAGAGCGAAACAATTGCAGAAGTTTGGGGCGAAGACCCCAACAGAATCCAGAAAGGATTAGGAATCATGGAAAAATCCGTTCCTGCAATAGATGAGGATTCTGCCACTCTTTCTGTGGAATCCGCAAGAATTGCGATGGAGCGAGCTCAGATAGCTCCAGATGAACTCGGTGCGGTATATGTAGGAAGCGAATCCCATCCGTATGCCGTAAAACCCACGGCTACAATGGTTTCCCAGGCATTAGGAGCAACTCCCAACCTCACAGCCGCAGACCTTGAATTCGCCTGCAAAGCAGGAACCGCAGCAATGCAGATATGTATGGGCATGGTCGATTCCAACATGATTAAATACGGCCTTGCAATCGGAGCAGACACTGCACAAGGAAGACCCGGAGATGCACTCGAATACTCCGCCGCAGCAGGTGCAGCCGCTTACATAATTGGAAAGGACGACCAATCTCTCGCAATAATTGAAGACACATTCTCCTACACAACAGATACCCCTGATTTCTGGAGGCGCACAAAAGCAGACTATCCTTCCCATGGAGGAAGGTTCACTGGAGAACCTGCTTACTTCAAGCACGTCCAAGGAGCTTTTAATGGCCTGATGGAAAAAATGGATGAAAAAATCGACAACTATGATTACTTCATCTTCCACCAGCCAAATGCAAAGTTCCCCAAAGCAGTTGCAAAGAAGCTTGGAGTCCCAAAGGAAAAAATCGAGCTCGGAATGATTGTTCCAATAATTGGAAACACTTACTCAGGAAATACACCCTTATCCCTCGCTAATGTTTTGGATAAAGCAAAACCAGGGGAAAAAATTTTCGTAACTTCTTTTGGCTCTGGTGCAGGAAGCGATGCATTTTCCATCAAAGTAACAGACAAAATTGAAGAGAAGCGCAAGAAAGGTTATCCGCTTTCCCACTTCATAGAAAACAAAGAATACGTTACGTACGCGATTTACGCGAAGCTCAGAAAGAAGTACAAGGGGATGTGATCCAAATGAGGAAAGTAGCACTTGTTGGAGTTGGAATGACCAAGTTCGGTGAGAACTGGGACAAAAGCTTCCGTGGCATGGTTACTGAAGCAGGGATAAAAGCAATTCAGGACGCCAAGATAACAGGAGATGAAATCTCCGCAGGATATGTAGGTACAATGGCCTCAGGCTCATTAGTTGGCCAGGAGCACGCAGGCGCCCTAATCTCAGATTATATGGGCCTTAACCCCATCCCAATCACAAGAGTAGAAGGTGCATGCGCCTCTGGTTCCCTTGCTTTAAGGCAGGGCGTAATGGCAGTCGCCTCCGGTCTCCACGATGTAGTAGTTGTAGGTGGAGTAGAAAAGATGACTGACTTGGACGTTGCTGCAGTCTCCCAAATCCTTGGAGGTGCAGGAGACCAGGAATGGGAACTCTTTATGGGAATTACTTTCCCCGGTCTTTATGCAATGATGGCCCGTCGTCATATGCACGAGTACGGAACAACTGAAGAAATGCTTGCTTCCGTTGCAGTAAAAAATCACGCAAATGGGGTCTACAATAAATATGCCCAGTTCCAGCGAGAAATTACAATGGAACAGGCTTTGAATGCAAAGATGGTTGCCGATCCACTCAAAATACTAGATTGTTCACCAATTACTGATGGTGCGGCTGCAGTAGTTCTTGCTCCATTAGATTCCGCATCCAGCTACAGCGACAAGCCCGTAGAGATTCTCGCAAGCGAGCAAGCAAGCGGAACCCTTGCGCTCCACGACCGCGAAAACCTCACCAGCATAAAAGCGGCAAAAATCGCAGGAGAACTCGCCTACAAAAAAGCAGGAATCGGTCCCAAAGACATCGATGTTGCCGAAGTCCACGATTGTTTCACAATTGCAGAAATTATTGCAACAGAAGACCTTGGTTTTTTCAAGCCCGGAGAAGGAGGTCCAGCCGCACTTGAAGGCAAAACCAAGATAGGTGGAGAAATAGCAATCAATACAAGCGGAGGCCTAAAGGCTACTGGCCACCCCGTAGGTGCTACAGGTGTAAAACAAGCCTGCGAAGTTACCTGGCAGCTTCGTGGAGAGAGAGAAGAAACCCAAGTAAAAGATGTAGAATACGCACTCACTCATAACGTAGGTGGAAGCGGAGCAACAGCAGTAGTGCATCTTTACCAGAGGGGATACTGAGGCGATATGAATGAAAGAATCAATTTCACTTACCTGGAGAAGGATACCGGAACGCTACAAGATGATCGGGACACGATGTACAACATGCAACTCAAACTTTTTCCCGCCCCGTTCGGTTTGCTCTAAATGCAGAAGGAAAGGTAAAATCGAACCCTTTGAATTCTCAGGAAACGGCAAAATTTATTCGTTTACTGAAATTCACGCAGCCCCTGCAGGCTTTGAAAATCAGATTCCATATGTAATGGCAATAGTAGAACTGGATGAAGGGACTCGCTGCACTGGCCAGATCGTAGACGCAACCCTCAAAGACCTCAAAATCGGAGACAGGGTAGAAGGAACCTTCAGGAAACTACTTTCTGATGATCCAGAAGGTCCAATCCACTATGGGTTCAAGTTCAGGTTGAAGAAATGATTTCCCTCTGCAGCACCTGCAACTCCCGCTTCAAAAAAGATTTCCCTAAAGGCCCATGCCACATCTGCGAAAACAAGTTAGACAACCTAAATGAACTCCTCCAAAACGCGAAA
This sequence comes from Microcaldota archaeon, assembly GCA_030613375.1. Classification (GTDB taxonomy): domain Archaea; phylum Micrarchaeota; class Micrarchaeia; order Anstonellales; family Bilamarchaeaceae; genus CAIKOA01. Next base: position 3,544 of record JAUWMC010000012.1, on the reverse strand, counting down.
AGTGCAATGCCCCCCGAATGGAAAACCTTTGCCATTTCCACCTCAATTCCTAAGAAAACTCTTGCAAAAGAGGAAGAAGCATGGGACTATTCAGAAGGGGATTGCCTCAAGAACTGGCTAAACGCAAAGCTTTCTCATTATCTGGAAAAAGCAACTGGAAAGAATTATTCTCCTATGAATGCAGACGGCCGCATCTCCATTAATTTCTCAACTCTTGAAGCAAAAGCAGCCAACGAATCTCTATTCATTTTCGGCCGCTACAAAAAACTCGTAAGAGGAATTTGCCAGAGCAAATGGCTTTGCCTCAAGTGCAATGGCTCAGGATGTAAACACTGCAACGGAAAAGGAAAGATGTACGATGAATCTGTAGAAGAGCTCATGGGGGACGCAGCAATTTCTCAAACTGGAGGAGAATACTCGTTCCACGCCTCAGGCCGCGAAGACATAGATGTATTCAATTTCGCAGGCCGCCCATTTATCCTCCAAATCAAAAACCCTACAACCATTTCCATAAACCTGGAAAAACTAGCTACTGAAATAAACTCAGAAAAGAAACTCGAACTCACCGACCTTAAGCTAGTTCCCCCAGGTTCAGTAGCTTTAGTTGCAGACTCCCACTTTCCCAAAACATACAGAGCCTGGATCGCATCAGACCAGCCCCTAACCGAAGAAGATGCACAAAAACTCGCCACCTTCAGCTTTACTTTAAACCAAAGAACTCCGGAAAGGGTTGCCCACCGCCGCGCAGATAAAATCCGAAAAAGACACGCTAAAATCCTCAATGCAAAACTCGAAAATTCCCAAATAACTGCAGACATCAAAGCCGATCCAGGTACATACATAAAGGAACTAATCCACGGAGACAACAATCGCACAGACCCCAGTATTTCCTCCTTTCTAAACAAACCCTGCATCTGCGCTAGATTAGATGTAATCTCCATTGAAGATGATTTCCTCACTTCAGTTTTGAGTTAGGCTTATAAATTCCCAAGCAAAAACTCCTACATGCTCGAAAAGCTCCTCTTCTCAACATTAGTAATGCCAGGGGAATTAATACGAATAGCAATCGCTCTCTTAGGCACAGCAGTCACAGTCTATTACGATATCTTCAACAACCGCAATATCCCCAATAACCTTCTCTATGCTTTCATTGCAATTGCCCTCTTAACCAACTTGGTCTTTTTCAATGCAGATGTTCTCCTCTACGCAGCAGGCCTCACAGCAATCCTATTCGTATTCGGCTTCATACTCTACCGGGCCGGCCAACTAGGGGGAGCAGACCTCTTCGTAATATGTGCAATCACACTATTACTTCCAATCCACCCATCCTTTCTTAGCACTCCCTTCAATTACCCCCTCATCTTTTCCACCCTATTATACAGCGGAGTTGCATTCGCAGTCTTCTCCATATTCTTTTTCGGAAAGATCCTCATAAAATCCAAGAAAGCAAAGCCCAATTTCCTTTATCTATCTCTTATTCTTCCATATCTATTCTTTGCTTACCTGTTTCTCACAGCCCCATTCTTCTCCCCAGTTTACTTTTTCATCGCATCAATCCTCATGCTTTCCGCCATTTTCTACCTCGTCTACCGGGACTCTATAAACGAAGCAATCACCCAAAAGGTAAAAGTCTCCACACTCAAAGGAGATGAGGACGTACTAGCAAAAGAAAAGATGGCAGACTTAATGAAGAAACTCAAAATCGGCCCAGTACTAGGAAAAAACGAGCTAAAGGCCCTCAAAAAAGCCAAAGTAACGGATGTTTGGATTTATGCAGAACTCCCTCCATTTCTCCCATTCCTCTTCATAGGCCTACTTGCCTCAATACTAATTGGAGATTGGATTTTCCTCGCATTTTATTAGCCCAACCGCAACTCTTTTTATATATTCTACTTCATATATGTCCCCATGTCCCTGGGAAGAAAATATATCGTTATTTTAGGAACAATAATGTCCGGGCTTGGGAAAGGAATCCTAGCTGCTTCTATCGCCCGCCTCCTCAAAACACATGGCTACAAAGTGGCCCCGCTCAAATTTGATGGCTACCTTAATGTAGACTGCGGAACGATGAACCCCTTTCGCCACGGCGAGGTTTTCGTCTTGGATGACGGGGGAGAAGTGGACATGGATTTTGGAACCTACGAAAGATTCCTCAACACTTCTCTTACCAAGCTCTCCTCAATCACAGGAGGAAAGATTTTCCAGCTTCTCATTGAAAAAGAAAGAAAAGGAGAATATTTAGGAAGGGACGTGCAGATGGTCCCCCACCTCACAGGGGAAATCGTAGATCGCGTAAAATTCCTGGGAGAAGAAACAAAAGCAGACATCGTACTTATCGAAGTAGGGGGGACAGTGGGAGACATAGAAAACGGCTATTTCATAGAAGCAATGCGCCAGATGTCCAGAAAGGAAGACGTCCTCTTTATCCAGCTCACATATGTCCCCTCCTTAAGCCCAGGGGAACAGAAAACTAAGCCCACCCAACACTCCAACCGCCTCATCCAATCCCTCGGTATAAAGCCAGAAATCATCCTCTGCAGGGAGCAGGAGCTCTTAAGCAAGGAAGCAAGGGAAAAAATCGCCCTCTTCTGTGATGTCCCAGTAGAAAACGTTCTGGATGACCCCATTGTAGATACGGTATATGCTCTTCCACAGCTCCTTGAAAAACAAAATCTCTACGATGCAATCGCAAAGCGTTTTCACTTAAGAAAAACAAAAGTAAACCTTGGAATCTGGAATCGCATGGTAAAGCGCATAACCAACCCATCAAAAAAGAAAATACAGGTAGGCATAATAGGAAAATACACAGCAGTAAAAGACGCATACGTAAGCGTAAAGGAGGCAATCCTCCATGCTACAGCCGCAAACAATGTTTGCGCAGATGTATGCTTTGTTGAATCCACGGAGATAGAAAAGAAAGGTGCCAAAATACTCCAGAACCTAGATGCCATAATAGTTCCCGGAGGATTTGGAAAAAGAGGAATAGAAGGAAAAATTGCAGCAATCAATTACGCAAGAAAAAACAAAATCCCTTTTTTAGGCCTCTGTTTAGGAATGCAGATGATGGTAATAGAATATGCAAGGAATGTATGCGGAATGGAAGGTGCAAACTCAGAAGAAATAGACAAATCCACCCCCTATCCGGTAATCGCCCTCCTTCCAGAACAGATGCGAATTGAGGAAAAGGGAGGCACGATGCGCCTTGGTTCTTATCCATGTATTCTTGACCCCTCTAGCAAATCATTCACACTCTACAAAAAGAAGCTAATCCACGAGCGCCACAGGCACAGGTACGAAGTAAACCCCAAATTCGTAGAGCAATTAGAGCAGGGTGGCCTGGTACTCCCCGGACGTTCTCCCAAGAAGGGGATAGTAGAAATGTCCGAATGGAAAGACGGATTTGGAATAGGCACCCAAGCCCATCCTGAGCTCAAAAGCAGGCTTGAAGACCCCTCACCATTATTCGTAGGTCTCATTAAAGCAGCAATAGAAAACAAGAAGAAAAGAAGGAAAAAGAAGAAAGCCTAAAGTTCAATTTCCTTAT
>JAUWMC010000053.1 GCA_030613375.1 Microcaldota archaeon | reverse complement strand
AATCATAGAAAAGGTCAGGCGGCGATGGAGTACCTGATGACTTACGGGTGGGCGCTGCTCGCAATTGTTATTGTAATTGCTGCGCTTATTTATTTGAACCCGTTCAGGGCACCTGAGTTATGTTTGTTCCAGCAACAGGGCTTCTCATGCAGCGAGCCAAACCCTCAGCTCTACGTAGATGAGGATGGTGAGGTGTTCATGAACGTCCGCCTTTGGAACAAGCTCGGAAAGAGCGTGGAAATCCACGGGATCATCTGCACAGATGCACAAGTAACTGAAATGAACTTGGTGGAGGCAACCGTTTTCGATCGCTCAATCCCAACCGGAACTTCAGGGGATTTCCTGGATGTTGCGTGCATTGACGGAGATTTTGATGCAATTGTGATGCAGCCAAACGAGGAATTCCGCGGAAAGATGCTTGTCTGGTACAACTATAAAGAGGACATCAACCCGGACATAAAGCACGAGGCACAGGCAAACGTCATCTCAGTGGTTGTTGAAGGACAGGCATACACACCAGAACCTGAGCCCCGCTGAAACCTTTTCTTTTTTCCTTTTTCTTTCTTATTTTCCAATTTTAGGATTAGGTTCCTACTTTCTTTCCCCTTTCCATCGCATTAACCAGAATCGGGAATAAGTCCCATCCATCTACGTGCCCTAACCCTCCGTACATGCACGCAACTTCATTGAACCTCTTGCAAAAATCTACTCTAAACCCTTCTCCCCAGCAAAGCAAAGGAACCTCATGCCCAGTATGCTCTCCTATTGAACACGGAGTCGAATGATCTCCGGTAATTACAATATTCGCCCCGGTCTTAACAAGCGCGGGAATCAATTCTTTATCCACTCTTTCAATCACTTTTTTCTTGCACTCAAAATCCTTATCGTGCGCACAACTATCTGGAGCCTTTACGTGCACAAACACAAAATCGTGATTCTTTAATGCAGCAACAGCATGCTTTGCTTTTGCCTTCAAATTAGTATCTTTAGTCCCGGTAGCTTCCTTTACATATAATACATCCATCCCGATGTACTCTGCTACCCCCTTGTACAATGCACCTCCTGCAATACAAGCACCAGTAATCCCAAATCTTTTTGCAAACGGTTCTACTTTCCTGTAGGTTCCAGCTCCCCTGCAAAGCACAGCGTTCGCAGGCAGCTCCCTCTTGCTATTTTCCCGGGCCTTTCCAAGAATATCCATAGCTTTCTTTGTGAACTCATTAAGCACTCTAGCTGTCTTCTCAGAGCCCTTCTTCAAAGCTTTACTTTGCGGAACTCTTTCAAGTGCATGCGGGTCGGTTCCGGAAACATGTGCTTCCAGTTCCTTTCCCCTCAATATCAAAACTCCTCTATGTTCAACAGTATTCACAAAAATAATTTCCACTCCTACAATCTTCACCTTCTTCAAAAGTTTTGCAAGTTTATGGGCATCTGCAGTATCTATTCTTCCTGCTCGCCTATCCACAATTTTTCCATCTTTTACGGTTGCAAAGTTAGCGCGGAAAGCAATATCTCCTTCCTTAAGCTTAATCCCAGACCCAAGAGCCTCAAGCGGCCCTCTTCCACAGTAGAAATCCCAATATGGATATCCCAAAAGCGTAAGGTGTGAAGTATCACTTCCAGGAACATTCCCCTTTCCTATAGGAGAAAGCATTCCAAGAATCCCCTCCTTTGCCATTTTATCCATATTAGGGGTTTTTGCAGCAGAAAGAGGTGTCTCTCCCTTTCTATCCGGAAGATCTCCTAATCCATCCATAATAAGCAATATTCCCTTCTCCATGCTTCATAACTCTAAAATAAGGATTAAAGGCTTTTGGGCTGTGTCAAAACGCAAATAAATGGTTTACTAAAATAAATAAAAAAAGAAAAAACTAAATTCCAAATAACTCTAAATGATTAGAATTCTCTCTAGAACCTAGGTCTCCTTGGTCTGTAACAATCTCTGCAGTATACAGGCCTATCTTCGGTTGGCTTGAACGGCACTTGGCATGCTTTTCCACACTTGGAGCACACTGCGTCGTGCATTTCTTTCTCAGGCCTTCCGCCTTCTTCATCCATATTTATTCACCTATTTTTTAGTCTCGGGCTTAGCCCAAGCTGGCTTATTTAAGATTACATATATTAATAAATCTGCCTATGAACCACATCAGTCTATGCCCGCAAAGTCCCTTCACTGGCAACCTACCCCAAAAACCTTTATTAATCCCTCCGAACATAGATACCTAATCCTATGGGTGAGCAGGATCTTTCTTCTCTAGTGTCGGTGTTCGAAGACTTCTTTACTAATATTTATAAAGAAAAAATAAACGACGTCCTTGCTTCCTACCCAACCATTCGCAGCTTAAATGTGGATTTCCAGGATCTGGACAAGTTTGACACCGCTGTGGGGGAACAACTTATCTCCGAGCCCGAAGTGGTAACTGAAGCTGCAGAAGAAGCAATCCAGAACCTCAAGCTCACGCTCCCTCCTGGAGTGGGGGATTTCAAGCCCCACATTCGCTTCTATAATGCCCCGAACGCAGAAACCATGATTGAGAAATTAAGCTCAAAAAAGCTCAACGAGCTCGTATGCTTCAAGGGAATCGTAACCAAGCGCACGGATGTAATGCACAAGGTAAAGAAGGCCCATTACACCTGCCAGGCCTGCGGTGAGCAATACGATGTAATTGTCTCAAGGAATTTCAAGCCCCCAAGGATGTGCGTTTCCTGCAAAAAGCTTGCGTTAGTTCCAAATGAAGAAAAATCCGAATTTACGGATATGCAAAAAGCAGAGGTGCAGGATCTCCTGGAAAAAGTATCTGGAGGAGCGCCTGCAGCAAAAATGGAAATCTGGATTGAGGATGATCTTGTAAACAACATCACTCCAGGGGAAAACATCCAAATTACTGGAATTATGAGAATCAAGCCCACCCAAAGCATCCGCCAGAAAAATGAGCTCATCTTCAACCGATATGTGGAAGCCATCCATTTAGAAAGCCTCAAGCGGGATTTCGAAGAAATAACTCTTACAAAAGAAGATATCCAACGGATTAAGGAAATGTCCAAGCAATCGGACATAACCGAGCGAATATTCGCATCAATCGCACCTGCAATTTATGGATACAGTGAAGTGAAGAAAGCCCTCGCTCTCCAGCTTTTTGGAGGCACAAAGGGAAAAATGATGAAGGGTGACGCTCTGGTAAGGGACGATATCCACCTCCTCCTTATCGGTGACCCTGGAATTGCAAAAACGAGGTTTTTGAACTCTGCGGTCTCCCTTGCACCCAAGTCCATGTACGTAAGCGGAAAAAGCGTTTCAGGAGTCGGTTTGACCGCTTCCGCAGAAAAGGATGAACTCGGTGACGGCGGTTGGACCCTCAAAGCAGGTGCATTAGTTCTCGCATCCGGAGGAGTAGGCGCAATTGATGAATTTGATAAGATTGATGATGACGATCGTGCGTCCCTTCACGAAGTAATGGAAAGTCAAACGGTATCCATAGCGAAGGCAGGAATTGTTGCAAAGTTCAAGGCAAAAACCGCGATAATCGCAGCAGCTAACCCAAAACACGGAAGGTTTAATCAAACCAAGAACCTTGCGGACCAGTTTGACATCCCACCTTCCCTTCTTTCCAGATTTGATCTCTTATTTCCAATCCTGGATGTTCTTGATGAGGAAAAAGACCTTAATCTTGCAGAGCACATCCTTTCCTCGCACATAGAAGCCGCAAAAGGCATCTTTTCAGACGAAGATGAAAACGTAATGGACAAGGAAGTCCTCAGAAAGTACATTGCATATGCCCGCCGTTATATCCACCCTATACTTTCTGATTCAGCAAAGGACTGCATAAAAGAGTTTTACTTAGACTTAAGGAGAAGGGGTAAATCCAGCGGTTCCGTTCCGATAACCCCCCGTTACCTTGAAGGCCTGGTACGCCTTGCGGAAGCCCATGCAAAGATGCGTCTTTCCGAAACAGTTGAGCTTGCAGATGCACAGGTTTCAGTAGGCCTTTTGGACTACGTACTCAAAAAAATCCTCACCGATCAGGAAACCGGAAGGTTTGATGTGGACATAATCACGACAGGGAAATCCCGCTCTCAGGTGCAGAAAATCGAAACAATCCTTGACATAATCAAAGAGAAAACCAGGGAGCAGGAAGCAGTTCCCAAGCAGGAAGTCTTGGATGAGGCCGAAGCAGCAGGCCTCGATCCCGGGACTGCAAAAAGAATACTAACTGAACTTATGCGCAAGGGCGAAGTTTACGAGAAAGAACCAGGATGGGTTGCACTCGTTGGAAATAAGTAGGCTTTTTATTCTATCGCACACATATCTCTCCCGATGCGACTGTACTTTACTCTCTTACTTATGTTTCTGCTATCCCAATTCATGGGCATTTATGCAGGCTCATACATAATTGAAGATGCGCTCACAAATGAATACATCGGCAATTTTATGACTGTTGAAACCGGAGCACCTTCACTGCTCTACTTTGTGCTTGCCGTCATCTTTGGTGCGGTTCTTTTCATAATCCTGCACCGCCTTCACATCTCCATTTTATTCACTCTTTTGGAGCTTGCAGTAATTTCCGCAACATCATCAATATTCTTCTATGCAATAATCAAGCCGTTCATGGTTGCCACCCTGGAATCTATGGTGGTTGCAATCCTGCTTGCAATGATTTTCTCAGTGCTTAAACAACTCTTCCACCACAGGCTCAAGAATACTGCAGCTCTTATTTCCAGCGCAGGGGCAGGCGCGGTTTTCGGCTTTACGTTCGGATTCTCAACTGCACTTATCTTCCTCTTCATCCTTGCAGTCTACGATTACATTTCTGTATTCAAGACCAAGCACATGATTACAATGGCCAATGAAATTGTGGACCGTGACATGGCATTTACCATTTCCGCAGAAAAAACCCTTCCATCTGGAAAGAAATCCCGTCTTGATCTAGGAACTGGAGATCTTTCTCTTCCAATAATGGTGGAGGTTGCTGCATATACAATAAGCCCGATCCTTTCACTATTCGCGCTCGCAGGCGCCACATTGGGTACTCTATTCGTTCTTTTTGTTGCCTGGAAGCACCACAAAATTCTTCCGGCACTTCCCCCAATAACTGCAGGAATATTCCTTTTTACAATTGTAGCAATGCTTCTCGGTTTCGCTTAGCTACTTAACAAGAAAATCAATCACTACTTGTACCGTTGATGCAGAATAAGGCCTTACTTCTTTCTCAAGAATAAATTCAACTTCTCTCCCAGCCTTCCTGGCACCGTCCATTATCTTTTCCTTCAGTTTCCCAGTTCCCCCATCCTTCTCAACCATGCTGTAGAAATGGACCACGCACCCAGGTTTTGCAGCCGCAAAAGCAACATCTAGGAACTCCAGAGCTCCTTTTGGAAGCGGCATAGCAATCCTGTCTGCCCACCTAGAGTACTTTTCTGTTACAACTTTTTTTGCATCCCCTAGTACTGCCTCTACGTTCCTCAATTTATTCAACTGAATATTCTCCTCAAAATACTTTACTGCATCAGGGTTCAGCTCCACACCCACAACTTTTGCAGAAGGGTGCACCTTCCCAATCTCCAACGCAAAAGGCCCCACCCCAGCAAACAAAATTAATACATTTTCCCCATCTTTAACCTCTCCAGTAATCCTTTTCCTCTCATTGCTCAAACGCGGAGAAAAATAAACTTTAGAAACATCTACTTTCATGCGCACCCCATTTTCCACATATTCAGTCTTAGTTCTCCCTTCCCCAGCAAGATGCTCAAGCTTAGTAACACGAAATTCTCCTTCCCTTCCTCCAGTTTTTTTCAAAACCACATTTAATTTTGCATCCCCCTCAAGCAGCAACCGCCCTACGTCTTTTTCATGCTCCCCAAGCTCTTCCGGAATATTGATTATTGCAATATCTCCAACCACATCATAAGATGATAAAACTCCTTTCGCATTTTCCTCTCCAAAATGCTCAATCAGCAACTCCCTGAAGCCTTTCCTCACTTCTTTCTGCTCCAGCTCCCTCTCCACAACTTTCCTTCCACAGGACCCCTCTAAAACAGGGATATAAACGTACTTATCATCACTTTCAATTATCCGCATTTCATCAATTAGCCCAAGCTCCTTAAGCTCGTTCTTGGTTTTCTCACCATCTTTCTTTTTTACTCGGACGACATTTCCATTAATCTTCATTGCTCAAATTTTTGTGCCCCACTCTTTAAAGCATAATCCCTGCAAATTCCTACCGATGGAAAAACAGGAATACCTGCAATGGCTTTCCCAATACACAGATGCAGAAGCATGCATTCAAGCCCAGCAAACTCTCCCTTACTACATTAGAGTGAACACCCTCAAAACCACCAAGGAGGAATACCTCAACTGGACCAAATTAAAGCTCAAACCCACATTCCTTCCAAACACCTTCCAGGTTGAAGAACTCCCGGAAAAAGGCCTTGGAAACACAATCGATTATGCAACAGGCTGGATGCATACACAATCTCTCTCCTCCATG
>JAUWMC010000057.1 GCA_030613375.1 Microcaldota archaeon | reverse complement strand
GTGGCCCCAAAGAAAGGCATTAATCAAAGGTTGTGGGAGTATTCCCAAACGTCTCGGCTACGGAGTCGCAATATTCGCTTTCATGCTTTTTGCTTCCCTGGTCGTGAACATCTTTCTTTATTTTGCCGGAGTCTCTGACCAGGAACAAATAGTAACCGTAGTTTCGGGCCTTCCCATTTACCTTCTTATAATGGCATTTACCTTAGGCCCCATAAGTGAGGAACTCCTTTTCCGTGCTTTCCTTGTTCCCCGTATCGGAGTGCTCGCCTCAACCCTTCTCTTTACCTTTACGCACATGGCATATGGCTCTGTTGCAGAGCTTGCAGGCGCATTTGCCCTAGGACTTGTCTTAGCAATTGCATACAGCAAACTGAAAGATCCGCTTCCTTGCATAGTTGCACATGTTCTTTTTAACTTCCTTTCAGTAGTTCTCATAATCTGGGTATATTGATGATAACTCTTGGAATAGAAAGTACTGCACACACGCTTGGAATCGGAATCTCCAAAAACGGGAAGATTCTTTCCAATGCACACGATATATACAAACCCAAAGGAGAGGGGATTATTCCCCGTAAAGCTGCAGACCATCACATGGATGTTCTCCCTCAAATCCTTACTGAGTCTCTTTCCAAGGCCCAAATCGCCTTGGATGATGTGGATCTATTCTCTTTTGCCCAGGGCCCGGGAATCGGAGCTCCTTTATCCGTAGGTTGCGTTGCAGCAAAAACCCTCGCGCTCAAATATTCAAAACCCTTAATAGGAGTAAACCATCCCTACGCACACGTAAAAATTGCAGAATCTCTCACCAAGTTGCGCAACCCCCTAATCCTTTATGTTTCTGGAGGAAATACTCAAATCCTAATTGAGGAAAAAGGAAAGTTTCAGGTACTCGGGGAAACTTTAGATGTTGGAATCGGAAACCTTTTCGATAGTTTTGCCCGCGCAACCAAATTAGAATATGCTCACGGCTCCACACTCGAAAAGCTCGCAAAAGGCGGCAAATACATAGAACTTCCATATACAGTAAAAGGAATGAATCTTTCCTTTACAGGATTGCAAACTGCAGCAATCCGTTCCCTCCAAAAACACTCTGCAAAAGACGTTTCCTACTCCTTGCTCGAAACCTCATTTTCCATGTGCTGCGAAGCCTTAGAAAGAGCATTATTCCTTACAAGAAGAAAAAGCATCCTTTTGTGCGGAGGAGTTGCGCAAAATAAAAGACTCCAGCAGATGCTCAAGATTCTTGCAAAAGAAGACAAGGTTAAATTCGGAGTTTCTCCGGACGAATACAACCGGGACAATGGAGCAATGATTGCATACACAGGGGAATTGCTCTACAAAAAGAAAGGAACTAAACCAATAGAAAAATGGGAACCCGAGCCGTTCCAGAGAATAGATTCACTCTAATCAATCGTTCCTTCCGGGTACATCAAGTAATTTAATTTCAATTCACCCTCTTCTTCTTCCAGCCCAAGCACTACTCCGTCCATCCATTCTTCCAGCACTACAATTTCCTCAAAGATGGAAATTTTTACGTGGGCATCACAAACAAAAGCCCCTGGAACGATCTCCCATAGGAAAACCCTTACATCTTCAAACTTTTCCATTTCCCCTTCGTGTAGGGAGAAGTTGCTCATGTTTCCGTTAAACTCTGCATAATCAGCCCAATCCCGTTTGAATGCAGCAGGGAAATTAATCCAGTATTCGCTTCCATTAATCTCAAACCTGTCTACAAGATCCCACTGTTCTTCTCTGCATCCAAGCGGGTACAAAATAATGTATTCCTTTTCTTTTCCCATAATAAGCCTACTTTGGTTGATTGCAGCAATAGCCACATCATTCTCTTCATCATAAACTCTGTATCTGGTACAGCCTCCATTACAATCCAATAACAATTCTGGAGGCTGGAACTCAACCATCATACCCACAGTTTTATTGGAAGGTTCCTCAACCTCCTCAACTTCTTCTTCGGGCATCTCTTCAGGTTCTTCTTCAATCTCCACAGGCTCTTTTGCAGATTCATCTACAATCGCTACGGTTTTGTCCACCTGCCTTATTGGAGGCATGTTATCTTCCACTTCCTCAGCCCCATTGACCTCTACTGAGCTGGTTTCCTCTTCCCAGGGCATACTGCACCCTGCAAGAACCAATGAAAAAAATACAGTTATTACAAGCAAACTCCTCCCATTCATATTCCAACTATTGAACCCAAACTATTTACATATTTTGTTTTTTCTCCCAACAAAAAAATTTGTAGATATCTTTAAAACTTCCTTAATCAACTCTATCCTCCATGAAAACATACCGGCTTATCGCTTCCGCCCTATTGGCGGCTCTTGCATTCGTACTCCAGATCTCAAACGGAGTACTTGGAATTCCGACAGGATTCGGGATGACAATTGACTTTGCTGCGGTTCCGGTGCTTATCGCACTGTTCGTTTTGGGTGCAGAATATGCAATGATGGTACTTGCTCTCCTTGCGCTTATGATTCTCACAACATCTCCAACAGGGTATGTAGGCGCGCTAATGAAGATGGCTGCAACAATTCCCATGATTGTTGTTCCCTATTTTATTGCAAAAGAAAAGAAAATCTACAAGGATCTTATAGGAGCGATTGCAGTAATCCTTGGAGTACTTGCGATATTTGCGGTTTCCACAGAGCTTGCGCAGATGCCAGGACTCGAGATGCTCGCAGGGATATTCCCTCTCCTAATCATAGTCGCAGCAGGGTATTGGATGGCCAAGAAAGGAGGGACAGTAGACCTTTCCAATGCAAAGCTTGCTTTGGTCGCATTGTTCATTGCAGCATTTGCAAGAAGCCTCATCATGACGTTTTCTAACCTCTATTTCGCAGGCCCGGTATTCTTCCACATAACTCCAGGGGAATTCATAGGTGCTTTGGATGCATTATTCCTTCCTTTCCTTGGAAGTGGAATGGGCTGGTTTGTAATATTCTTCTGGAACGTAATCCAATCAGTAGTTGAATTTGCATTTGCATGGATTCCTGCATACCACTTCGGGCTCGTGAAGAGGTACTCTGAATGATTTCGCTGGAGAAGTTTTCTCTTAAGATCAAAGACCGCCAGATATTCAGGGAAATAGATTTCGCCATTGGAAAAGGAGAAGCTCTTGGAATTTCCGGAAGCATGGGCTCAGGAAAAACCTCTCTTCTCTATTGCATGAAAGGCATAATTCCCCACCTAAAGAGGGGAAAAACCTCTGGAAAGCTCCAAATTAACGGAACGGAAAAAAACAAGCTTCGCAAAGAGGTTGGAATAGTTTTCCAGGATCCGAATGACCAAATATTTTCCAAAACTGTTTATGATGAGGTGCGCTTTGGACTCAAGAACCATGGTTTTTCCGGAGGAGTTCTTGAAGAAAAGGTGGAAAATGCACTAAACCAGGTAGGACTTTGGAACAGAAAGGACGATGACCCGTTCGAGCTTTCTCATGGACAGAGGCAAAAGCTTGCAATCGCATCTGTTCTTGCAATGGAGCCCGAAATTATTCTTTTGGATGAGCCTACTGCAAGTCTCGATCATCGCACTACTCTTGAAGTTTACAAAACGCTTGGGGAATTGCGCGAATCAGGCAAAACAATAGTTATTGTTGAGCATGATACGGATTCGCTTGTTTCCTTTGCAGACAAATTCCTCATCCTTGACCACGGCCTCCAGAAGGCTTTTGGGGATGAGGATGTTTTTTCGCTTTCCGAAGTAAAGGAAGCAGGGGTGAAAATACCATGGGGCTTAAAGGCAAAGCAGGGCTAGCCGCAGCCTTCATTCTCCTGCTTGCAGCAATCCTTACTCCTTTGGAGTATGCACCAGTAGTCTTCATTATTTTTCTTATTTGGGGAGCATATCATCGCGTAAGCATCCTCACCGCGCTTGTAGCAACAGTATTCTTTTCCATAACGCTCGGAATTTCTGCATTAATCCTTGGTTTTGGAATCGAGCACTCAATTCTCACATCCCTCCGTGCAATCACAATACTTCTTCCTGTATATGTATACTTCTCATATAGCTCAATGCAGGACGTAATGGAAACCCTTGAATCCGTTGGCGTTCCAAAGGATTTTTCCTTTATGTTTTCCATAACCATTCCGTATGCACATGTTCTCGGAAGAAAAGTTCAGTTTGTAAACATCGCCCAGCAGTGCCGCGGCTCCCGCTCTCCATGGGCAGTAATTATGCCTCTTTTGAATTTTGTATTTGAACGGGCCAGGATGCTTGCAATCTCAATTGAATGCAGAGGATGGTCTGCGGAAGAAAAAAGTTAGGAATATAAAGCCTGAATGAGATATATTCCTCACACTTCCTAAGATTAAATCGATGATATTATGGAAAAACTATCTCAGCTTAAAGAAAAGCATTACGCCCTGGAAGAAAAAACAAGAGAAATTGGAAAAGATCACTTCCAGAAGAGCGTGGAATTCTCCAAGGAACTAGCTGAATTGATAGATGAGATAGAATCAACCCAGGTACGGGAGAAAATCCCAAGTAATCAGGTTCTCAGCGCAAAGATAAAAATCGTAAAATATGGAATCAAACTTTCCAAGAGGCTAAAATATTTTGAAGAGGAAGTTGTAATTCAATTTGACAAGGGCAATATCACAAAAGAATTCGGAAGAGGACTAATCTCAGTCACAAAGCAAATTAAAAATAACAAAATGCCTCTTGCAAAAAGCCAATTCGAGCAATTTCAGGAAGTTATTGAGCTAAGCCGGGATTACGAAGCCTCCAAGGAGGAACTCGAGGCTGAAAGCAGGGCGCTTAAGAAAGAGCAATATCGCATAAAGGAATTGCTGAAGGAATTATCTTGGCTTGAATCCCAGAGTGTGGACCTGGAAAAGGCCAATAAGCACGAGGAACTTTTGGAGAACTTAAGGAAGCTAGAAAAAATCCGTGCAGCCTATACACATTCCCTGACTTCCGGGCCGATAGCTGCACTGCTTAAGGATGCAGATTTCCTAAAGGAGCATCTTTCTTTTTTTCCTACAGAAGCGGAAATGGCAGAGGTAAGAACTTTCTTTTCAGAGTACCCTGCAATTGGAAGATATGGGGTATCTCAAATCTGCGAGCTGATTACATTCAGTGAAAAAAAGCTCATGCACATTTGTCCCGAAACCTCCAAATTCAAAAAAGTAATCCTAGGAAACAAGAAATTGTTTGATGGGTTGCATAATATTGAGCAATCAGGTTTCCTGGATGTAAATGACGGAAATGAAAGGATTCTGGATTTTTATGCTGGGAAAGTTGAGGGTGCCCAGCCGATTATTGAGCAAATAAGACTTTTGCAAAAGGAAAATCCCGCCTGCAAAGCAGAATATGAAAAGAAGAGGGAAATTGAAGAAAAGAGAAAAAAGCTTTTAAAATACTCAAAAGATTCGCTGGAATCAGAACTAGAAGAGGCAAATTCACGCCTTAAATTCCTGCATTCTGAACCAGGGCATGAAAGTGAAAATAAAGAGGAAAATAAGGGGGAAAAAGGTGGACTGCTCTCGAAAATCTCCTCTTTCTTCAAAATCTGAAGAGCGAGTTAAGAATATAAATAGTTAAGGATAGTGAATTCTGATGCTGTTTTTCAAACGACTTGCAGTTTTGATGTTTTATGCATCTTTGCCGCTTCTTATACCTCTAGGCTACAGCATTTACCTTGAAGATGGTGCATGGGCAACCCTCGCTTTTACGATACTTTTGATGGCCCTTCCTGCAGTGCCTCAAATTCTCAAGCACATATTCCAAAACATAAAGAATTTCATTATTTCTATTCTCCAGCCCGATACTCCCTTCAACTATGCAAATCTTTTGGATCTGGACAAGATGAGGGAAGAAGTTGCAGAACTTACTCTAGGACAAATTCTTGCGCTTGTTTCCGCCGCATGGCTCATTATTCCCGCAATTTCCGCAATTCCTTATCTTGCGTATACTTTTGAGCCTGTAGACGCATACTATGAATCCATTTCCGGATGGACCGCTACCGGACTATCCGCCCGCCCTACGCTGAATGGGC
>JAUWMC010000001.1 GCA_030613375.1 Microcaldota archaeon | reverse complement strand
TTCTCTTATTTGCATTGATTGCATCGAAAAAGCTTTGGCCGGGTTCCCTGGGAACATACTCCTGGGGAGCATGCTCCGGGGGGGCTTTTTTCTCGACCATTTAAATTCACTCAGAACTTAACTGCAGGCACTTTCTTTTCCACTTCCGCAGTTTCAAAGTATTCCTGCTTCTTGTGCCCAAGCATCGCTGCGAAGATTACGTAGGGAAGAACTTCCTGCGTATTGTTGTAATGATACACTGAATCGTTGTATGCGGTCCTTGCGTATGCAATCTTGTTCTCAATTCCAGAGAGTTCCTCCTGAAGCATCATAAAGTTCTGGCTTGCTTTGAGGTCCGGGTAATTTTCGGAAACTGCAAACAGAGATTTGAGCGCATTTGTAAGCATTCCGCTTGCTTTTGCCTTTCCTGCAACTGTCCCTGCGGCCATCATCTGGGCCCTTGCTTTTGTAACATTTTCAAATGTGCTCTTTTCGTGTGTTGCATAGCCCTTTACAGTTTCAACCAGATTGGGAACAAGATCATTCCTCTTCTTGAGCTGCACATCTATCTGAGCCCATGCGTTCTCAGCCCTGTTCTTGAGCGTTACCATGCGGTTGTACACAAAATAGAGTATTCCTGCCACAATTATCGCTCCACCAACAACTATTGCCCCAATACAAAGGGTTCCTCCTAATTCTAGTGTCATGTGTAAAAAATAGAACTATGAACTTTTAAGCCTTATCTTTATCTTTAAGCGAGGAAATGGTGCCGCTTGTTCTCCTGGAAATTATACGGGTGGGCTTTCCTGCGAGTTCATTTATGAGGGCAAGCATCCCGAGAACCTCTTCTGTAGAATCTCTATTTACGAGCAGGATTCCTTCATTTTCATTGAATTCGATTAGCTTGATTGTGCGGGAGGAAAGGCCATACTCTCCAAAAAATCTGAGTGAGTATTTGTAGATTGCGTGCGAAAGCTCATCTTCAGTGAAACTCCCTTTTAGGGTGAATGAGATGTATCGCTTCTTTAGTCTCTGGGAAGGTTTTAGCGTCATGAAAAGATGATGGGGGGATGTGTTTAAAGGGGATATGTGTAACCATGGTTACATGAACACAATTTTAATCTTTCTGTCCTTTAGCCTACCATGGCAGAGAAAATCCTGATTATTTCCGGAAGCAAGAGCGATGAGAAAATCGTGAAGAAGATTACTGATGTGCTGGATGAGTTTAAGGTAGACTACAAATATGAGGTTGCATCCGCGCATAGAAACCCTCAGAAAGTGGAGAAACTTGTAAAGAGCACTTTTGCCGATGTGATTATTGCTGTTGCGGGACTCTCTGCTGCGCTTCCAGGAGTTATCGCAGCACATACGCTTACTCCGGTTATTGGAGTTCCGGTTTCCGCAAAGCTAGATGGAATGGACGCATTGTTGAGTATTGTGCAGATGCCTCCAGGAATCCCTGTAGCCGCAGTGGGAATAGACAATGGAAAAAATGCTGCGTTGCTTGCGCTGCAGATTCTTGCGTTGCAGGATAATGCGATTGAGAAAAAGCTAGTCGATTACCGGGAAAAGATGAAAGGCTGATTTTGGAAAAGATTAGAAAAGAAAAGTAAAAAAGAGGGGATTAATGCCCCTAATCAACTGGTGTGAGGGTCCATCCTAATATTTCAGTTGGGGTTACATCCATCCCAACTTCATACTCTGCCCCGCCAACAGTGAAAGTGCCATTCTCCATTCTCTGCACGTCCTTGAGAAGGCTCACATCAATTGATCCGTCCCAATTGGCGTTTCCAAACCTGAGCGTAAACACCAGAAGATCTGTTGAAGTAAGAACGTAGATCGTCTTCTCATTGTCTCCCGTGTTTTCTACCCAAAGGTCAGTATCCTCATCAATTCCAGGGTACTTGAATGCAAAGTCCGGCCCAGTACTTGTTCCGGTTCCCTTGTATTCTACTTCCAGGGAGGCTCCGGTTACGGATTCATCCTCATGGAGGTTTCCGCTTGCAAGCTGCTTGCCCAACCTTGCACCTAAGATACTGCTATTGAAGCTCACTTCCAGAAGATTTAGGGTGGCTCCGCGCACTTTCACAGATTTATCCTCGCCTCCGGGAAGGTTTTCCTGAATGGGGAGGGGTGCTTCAAATGAAGAGACTTCCATGTGGAATTCAGTTGTGACGCCTTCACATTCCGCATCTCCGGTTTCACCCTCATTATAGTAGGTTTTTGTAATTGTCTGGACAGTGTTTACATCCACAAGGTATTCAGTTTCTGTGGAGGTGTACTCATCTGCTTCCTCGCAGTGCACAAATCCGTGTTCACCATCAGTGATGAACTTTGCGTAGATTCCTGGGGCAAGGCCTTCTGTGCCTGCGTCTTCAACACCCGCATCTGCCCCTTCAGGAACTTCAACTACCCAACAAAGAGTAAGGGTGACCATCTCCCCATCAAGGTCAAAGGTGATTTCGGTTTCTGTGCCTTCAAAAATGAAGTCTGAGTCTCCATTGAGGATTGGGTTTCCTTCACCATCTGTTACGTGGACCTGGACGGTCTGGTTTCCCACATCAAGGACGATTAATTCTATTTCGTGGCCTTCAACTGTGAGCCTTGCCGTGTCCCCTTCTGCGAGCTTTGCTTCATAGTCATACAGGGGACCTTCGTGGTGTTCGCAAACAAGTGCTTCTTCCCCGGTTCCAGTATCAGTATCAACTTCAGAACCAGTATCGGTTTCAGTGTCTGTGTCCATGCCTGCGTCCGGGTCCTTGAGGCCACCGCCTTCACTACATGCAACAAGAACAGAACCTACCCCACATGCAAAAAGAACTACTGCTGCCCCAGCTCCAATAGCACGAATAACTGCTTTTCCTTTTGGTTCCCTTGCAAGCCCTTCTTCTTCAGTGATATCAGCAACAATCCCTCTTCCGTGCCTTCCGTTTGAATCCCTTACAATAGCACGCCCTACGGGCCTTCTGCCCTTTGCCACCATTTCCTCCTTTTGTACTGGTTCTTTTGTTCTGCTCATCATATCACCATAATTAGTAATAATTTGTGGAAAGTAAAGTTTATAAACATAAGTTATTTTTCTAGGGATATGATGGGCACAGAAAAACTTCAAAAAACATGCACTTTTCCCAAAATACTATTAAGCATTGGCATTCACACTAACGACATGGCAAGAAAAAAGAGGCAGGGGGTAGAGATTAGGTTTCCACAGATTCTGAAGGGCATGAAAAGAGGGCCTGCGGTTATTATACCGAAGGATATCGGGATGGTTATATCCTATACGGGTATTGGAAAGAAAAGTAAGGTTGTTGAAGCCGGAGCTGGCTCCGCATTTGCAACAATTGTGCTGGGAAATATCGTGAAGAGCGTTGTATCCTATGAAAGAAATGAAGAGTTCTGCGAGCTTGCAAAAAAGAATGTGGAAAAGGCAGGGCTCAAAAACGTGAAAATAAAGAAAGGAGATCTCCTGGAAAAAGGGATTACGGAGAAAGAGGTGGATCTAGTGCTCTTGGATATGCCTGAAGCAGATAAGGCCGTAGGACACGCATACAAGGCGCTTGTAAAAGATGGTTACCTTGTAGGCTTCCTTCCAAATATGGAACAGGCAAAGAATTTCTACCTTGAATGTGAAAAGGAAAAGTTTTCAGAAGTGTTTATGCTGGAGAGTATAGTGAGGGATTATGAAGTACGGGTGTACGGAGTGCGGCCCAAGCATGTAGGGCTTACGCACACTGCGTATCTTGTGTTTGCGCGTAAATAGTGGGAAAGTTTGTCGCTAGAAAGCTATTTAAACATACTCATACACGAATAATCACCATGGTTAAAGAAGTACCGGGGGAACCCGGGGGGCCAAAACCAGTTTCTAGTGTCCCCCCTGGACCGGTAATATTTAAAGCCGGAGAAAGGAGCAGGAGAACAAGGGTAAGGCCTTCTTCTATTCCCCCAATAAAAAAAGCATTGTTACATACCATGGCATCAAGGTACTCATTACTAATTCCAACTGTTGACCCTAAATCACTGGAGAAGTATAAAGCTATTTCAGAAGAGATTGAAGAGATCTTGAACCAAATATTGGGAATCAAGAAAGGTCTTAATCCAAAAGAGAGGGCAGTGTCCAGATTGAGGCCAATCGATGGTGGTTATAGAGTTCCTTCAAAAAAGATCGTAAGCATCCGTAAAGAAAAAATCATATCAAAGTTCAGGGAAATGAGGGATCATTTTTGCATTGACTTCAATGAAAAAAGAACTGCCACACAAATAATCAACAACCTAGACAAAGGCTGCCCTAGAAGTATAGACCTCAGGGAGAAAACTTCCGATGGATCAACACTTATAAACGCCATTTTGATTATGTTGAAAGAAGCCCGAGATTTGGCAAAGCAGATTTGGGAAGCGGAGGAGTTTACCCGCATAGATGAAAAGCTCGAGAGATATGATGAACTTGTGTCTGAAATATTTGCATGCGAAAAAGAGCTTGCGAAGCATGAAAAGAACTCAGGAAAGAGGATGGTCCTTAAAAGAAATGAAGATTCTCTGGGTATTGGGAGAACTGAGCTCATGAACTGGTTCAAAGAGAACATGCTCGGGAAAGTTGAGCTTGATAAAAATGGGGAAGAGGTTTACGTTTGCCCCGAAACTTTGGAATATCTAGGAAAGATGGGGGAGGTAGATGACGCGCTTTTGCTTGCAAAGGACATGGTTACTACGCTTGAGGTTGGAGTGGCTGCTATCTATGTGGAGAGAAGAAAACCATTTAGTGTAGTAACGGATGAAGGGCAAGAGTGAAGCTTAGCTTTTAAGTATTTCGCCTCATTATTTTCAAACTTCAAAACAGTTAATTTGAAGTGTTAAGGGCTTATAGCTCAGCAGTAGAGCGCTCGCCTTGCAACAGGCTGTCCGTCTTACAATGTTGCTACCCGCGCACCCCCCCGTGCGCTCCCTCCAGCAACGTTGGATAAAGGATTGCCTGCAAGAACGCGAGAGGCCGGGGGTGCGAATCCCCCTAAGTCCATAAAAAATTTTCTTCTGTTTTACTCTAATCTTTTTGTTTTACGGGAGAAACAATCGCATTGGGAATATTTATAAAGACAAATGAACGTTAACAGTACCAACTCCTTAAACATTAAACAGCGGGATAGGGGAGTCTGGAGTTCCCGCCGGGCTCATAACCCGGAGGTCGATGGTTCAAATCCATCTCCCGCTAATCAATTTTTTCTGCTGGTTTAAATTGCTTATTATTTAGAGTCGCACTTGATTAGGGTGTGCTCATCAATCCTTCCGTTTGATTCGCCTTTTTTGTTGTAAGCAAATACGGAAACGTGGCATTTGTAGAGATGAGAACGCACATTGTGCTCCGCATAAATCTTTATGGGCTTGGAACAAGATTCCCTTCCTTCACAAATTCCAACTCTAAACCTTCCTGCATGCACGCTCTTGTGTGCTTGGAGAGAAAGGCCTGCTTCGAGAGTTATTTGAGCTTCAAGCCAGGTTGCATTCTCACTTGTGGAGTTCGCATCAATAATAAGATTTATTGTTTTTCCCGGGTATGCGGGTATAGCTTCAGGATAAGTGCTTAAAGATACTTTCATGTTCCCACCTGTAGAATATGGGGCAACCAAGGAATTTAATTGTTGCTGTTGAATAGATTTTGATGATTCCAGAGGCTGAGCTGATTAAACGGGAGCTTGTAGTGCGAAACATGGCACTTACAGATGATGTGAGGCTTACCCGCAAATCCCTTGTACGTTGGATTGCCCTTTCTTTGGGGTTGATTTCCCCGAATGAAAGCAGGACTATTGTGATTGATGTGCTGGATGTGTTGCTGAAGGAGTTTTCACATGGAAAGAAGCCTACAACCAAAGAGATTTACGATAAAGTGAGCAAGAAAAGGAAGAACTCTGTTTCCGAGAAAACAGTGTATTACCATTTGCAGAAGCTTGCAAATATGGGTCTTATCCAAAGAGAAAAAGGTCAGTACTTTATTTCCAAGGACAAGGAAAAACTACGAGACGCAATCAGGAAGGTTTACGAGAAAGAGTTTGATGAGGCCTTTGAGAACATAGGAAAGGCGCTGGATTCCATGGAAAAATAGTCAATTATAAAGGTTTTTGGGGCTAAAGTGAACCCTATGAACGCATTCTCAGGATTCTACAAAAAGAATATTCAAGAGCGTATAGAGATACTCAAAAAAGAGAGGGGGATTAGCGATGATGAGGCGAAAGTGCTTCTGGACTCAGGTGCACTTGATCTGGATACTGCAAACCGCATGATTGAGAATGTGGTTGGAATAAACCACCTTCCTTTGGGGATTGTACCAGGTTTTGTGATTAATGGAAAGGAATACGTAGTACCAATGTGCATAGAAGAGCCTTCAGTTGTTGCGGGGGCTGCGAAAGCTGCAAAGCTTGCTGCAAAGTGTGGTGGTTTTACTGCTGATGCAGATGAACCTGTTATGACCGGACAAGTGCAGCTTGTTGGGATTTCTGATGATGCCCTTGAGAAGTTTAATTTTAATAAAGAGGAAATTGCAGTGAAGGCGAAGGAGCTTGCATCCGGAATGGAAATGTATGGGGGAGGATATAAGGAATGTGAAGCGCATATCCTGGATACTTCCAGAGGGAAGATGCTGATTGCGATTTTCTATGTAGATGTACGGGACGCAATGGGCGCAAATACAATCAATACGCTTCTTGAGGGAATTGCGCCGCTGCTTGAAGAGAAAATCGGTGGGAAAGTGCGGCTGAGAATACTCACGAACCTTGCAACCAAGAGGAAGGCACGCGCAAAATGTGTCTGGAAAAAAGAAGTGGTTGGGGAAGATGCGATTGAGAAGATGCTGGATGGATATGAATTTGCTGCAAATGACATTTACAGGTGCTGCACGCACAACAAGGGAATAATGAATGGAGTAGATGCTGTTGCAGTTGCTACCGGAAACGACTGGAGGGCTGTGGAGGCATCCGTACACGCGTATGCGGCGATGGATGGGTATAAACCCTTGAATAAGTTTTACAAGGATGAGAATGGGGATTTGGTTGGTGAGATTGAGCTTCCGCTTACAGTAGGTACAGTTGGGGGGGCGATAAATACGAGCCCGATTGCAGGTATCTCACTTAAGATTCTAGATGTTAAAGGTGCGCAGGAGCTTTCTATGGTTATGGCCGCTGTGGGGCTTGCGCAGAACTTTGCAGCGCTCAATGCGCTTTCAACCGTGGGAATACAGAAAGGGCATATGAAGCTTCATGCAGCAAACCTTGCAGTGGCTGCAGGCGCAAAGGAAGATGAAGTAAAAAACGTTGTGGAAAAGATGGTAGAAAAAAATGATTACTCTACTGAAGCTGCAAAGGAAATACTCGAGAAATTGAGGGGTGGATAGTTGCTTTCAATTTTTGAGAATGATCTTTTTGCATATATTGCCATTTTCTTAGTTTCAATAGGAACCAGCTATGCATTTTCCATAGCACTTGTGCCTAGGCTGAAAAAGTTTGGGTTTGTCGGGAAGGATATGCACAAGGCCCACAAGCCAGAAGTTGCGGAGATGGGGGGAATTTCCATTGTTGTGGGTTTTTCCTCGGGAATATTGCTTGCGATTATGCTGAGCACGTTCAGTGGGCTTACTTTCAATATTGTTTTTGTGCTTGCAGGGCTGCTTACGATTCAGACCCTTGCATTTATCGGGATACTCGATGATATTTTAGATGTTCCACAGTGGGCAAAGGCATTCATTCCACTACTTTCTGCAATTCCATTAATTGCTGTGAAGGCTGCAGGAAGCACTTCTATGATGCTTCCGTTTATAGGGATGGTGGACTTCGGAATTCTGTATATTCTTATTCTGCTTCCGGTGGGGGTTGCGGTTGCTTCAAACCTTACAAATATGCTTGCAGGATTCAACGGGATTGAAACCGGAATGGGTGCTGTTTTGTTTGCATGCATGAGCATAATTGCATGGGTGCATGGAAGCCCGGAGATGCTTGTATTATTTATTCCAATGTTAGGGGCTGTGCTTGGATTCCTTCCAAAAAACTGGTACCCTGCAAGTGTTTTCCCGGGGGATGTGGGAACGCTTATGATCGGGGCTGTGCTTGCAACTGGAGTGATTATAGGAAATCTAGAAAGTGCGGGGGCACTCATTCTTGCGCTTTATGTGCTGGACTTCCTAATTAAGTTGCCCAATAAGCTCCCGAAAACATTTGTTGATTTGAAATATGGAAAGCTCATGCCCCAAAAAGGGAAGCCGAGGGGGCTTGTTGATTTAGTGCTGAAACTTACTGGGGGAATGGAAGAATACAAATTAGTTTTGGTAATGATGTGCCTACAAGCCCTTGTAGGAGTAGGGGTGATTCTACTCTTCGTACATATCTAGGGGCGGGGACAGGTCTCTTGCAAGGTCGATTACGCTGAAGAGTTCCCTCATTCTTTCGTAGTCCTTTACTCTTCCAATGTCTATCCAATATTCCCTGCTGAACTTGTACACTCCGAGCTTTTCCTTTGCTTCCAGCATCCTTGGGAAAATATCCTTTGCAAAGTCTTCTTTAGGCTTTATGTAATCCAAGGCCTTGGGCTCAAAGACATACATTCCTGTATTGATTAAGTAATTCATGACCGGCTTTTCCTGGAAGCTTTTTACAATCTTGGATTTCTCGTTTGCTTCAATCATTCCGTACTCCAGAGAGACCTTTTTCTTCCTTACTGCAATTGTTGCAATTGCCCCGGTTTTTTCATGGGTTTTCAGAAACTTATCTATGTTTATGTTTGTTACGTGGTCCCCCATGAATACAAGGAATCTTTCATCTTTGAGCTTGCTTTTGTGCGGGTAGATTGCCCCTGCAGTAAAAAGGGCTTCATCCTCCACAAAATATTCAATGTTCACTCCGAATTTGCTTCCATCTCCAAAATGGTCCATTATCTGCTCCTTGAGATATCCAACTGAGAGAATTATGTCAGTTATTCCACTCTTCCTAAGGTGTTCAACCGCATATTCGAGGATATGTCTCCCTCCAAGCCACAGCATGGGTTTTGGGACTGTGTATGTATAAGGCCTGAGCCTTGTTCCTTCCCCTCCGCATAATACTACTGCTTTCATGATATCACCATTAAACCAATCAATGCTCCTACAATAGAGCATATAATGTTCGTTGTACCTTTCGTACCGAAACCTTTTTCTTCAAACACCCCAAACAGTGTGTCAACCAAACTCCCTGCAAATCCTGCAAGGGTCACAAGAAGGGCTGTGCTTGGGCTTATCCCAAAAAGAAACATTGCTGCAATTCCCACTGCTGCAGAACCTGCAAGGGACATCAGGGTCCCAGTACTGCTTACTGCTCCACTGGTTCCTGCTTTAACTCTTTTGAATCCATCCAATGAGATTGGGTTGCCCCCCAAGACTCCGAGCTCCGAAGCGAACTTGTCTGAGGTTACTGCAGCTATCGCACATATGTATGGGATCGGACCCCATCCCATGAAAAATCCCGCCACCACCACAATTGTGGGAACCAGGCCATTGGAAAGCACATTTTCCCAGCTCCGATCGTGCTCATATATTCCCATTTCCTTTTTTTCATGGTAACCGTATTTTGTAGCCATTATTGAAAGGATCAAGAATATGAATACAAGGAGCAAATAGGAAAAATCCCCAAGGAGGAGTATGGCCAATCCGAAAATGATTGTGAGTGCAAGTCCGGGCTTGTCAAGCATTGCAACCATTATTCCACCTTTACAATAGTTCCATCAACAGAGAACTGCTTCCCGAGGAATTTCTCAATTATATGCATGTTGGTTTCCGTATGCTTTGAGATGTGAGAAGTTTTAAAGCTTGTTTTTCCTGCAAGTGCAGAGTAAATGAGAAGCTGGTCTGCAAGATTATGGTCAACATCCACATCTCCTTCTTCTTTCAGGAAATCTATTGCATTCTGGGAAACCGTTTCTGCACGCAGGCCTTTTTTCCCAAGCACTGCGCTTCCCACCAAGCCCCTGTACAAAAGGAGTGCATTTCCAGGGTCAAGCGCATTCCTTTCCCTTATGTAAACCTCTTCTATTTTGTTGTTGAGGAGAACTTTTTTCTCGCGCATTGCAATCCCTAATGGGAGACCGGAGATTGAGATTATTGCTTTTGGAATAGATTCTCTGGACCAGTAAGAAACCGGTTTGGGTTTTGCGGGCTCAATTTCGAGCGTTATTGTGCCTCCTCCCTTTGGAAAATGGCCTGCTTTTTCAAGTGAGCATTTTGCATTCAGCCCGAAAAGGGAAAGTGCAGGAAGGAAGATCTCCTTGAAGTAATCGTAAGTGGGGGCTTTGGGCACATCTGTCCCCCCGGTTATTGTTACCCTGCTTTTCTTGGAGGATGCAAAAAGGAGGGGAAGAATTGTCTGTGCAAGAAGGATTGTGGAGCCTGCGGTTCCTATATGAAAATCATATTTTCCCCCGTAGATTTTTCCCGGAGTGTAGGTAAGTTTGCTGCTTCCTTCTTCTACTCCTTCAAGAGTTCCTCTACAAATTGAGCGGACCGCACGTGCCCCCGCCATATGCTGGGGCTTGAGACCAGATGGGCTTCTTCCTGCCCGTATATTACTTATAGTAATTGGAATTCCTGTAAGTGCAGAAAGTGATAGGGAAGTGCGGACAATCTGGCCTCCAGACTCGCCAAAAGAACCATCAATCTCAATCATTTCCGTCATAAATTTTCACCTGCGGGAAAAGAGAAAAAGAATTAGGCCAGCGCATTTAACTGCGCTGGCTGGCAAGGCGACCAGTTCCTCCCCAAAATACGCAACTTCCTATTGAACTGTAACAGGTATTTAAATGTTTCTACTATAGGGTTGAGTGGTGTGATTGTGTGGTTTTTACTTCGAGAGAAGGGCAAAGCGTTTTAAACATAACCTGACAGTTTTCTATCGTGATATTATGGGTCTGTTTGATTGGTTAAGCGGGAGAAGAGAAGAATCCGAAGAACATGCAGAGATCCCTTCAAGGGGTTCCAGTCCTTTCAAGATTTCACATAAATTCAGCTCTTTGAGGATGAAATCTCACAAGGATTCAAAGGTTGGGATGAGCATAACCGTGAAGAATACTTCAGGGGAAAAACACCTTGTTTCCGTTGATGTTGAATTGCCCCGTGGGCAGAAGCTTGGTTTTGATGTGACATCCGGGCAGAAGCACCATGAGGAAAGGATGGGGGAAGTGGCTGCTGGAGGAACTAAAACATTCTCCATAAACATCCATGGGAGCCGCATGACAGCACCTGGAGAGATTCCAATAAAGATTACTGTATATGCCCATTATCTCAACTACAATAAAGTGCTTGAGCAAGCGGGAAAAACCGTGAAGCTCAGGATTATATAAATTCGTTCAAGGTTGAGAGCAGGTCGCGGATGTAGCCCTTTGCGGAAAACGGGATCCCGTGGCCTGGATAAATTTTTTCTGTTTCGTAAGCTGAGAGCTTTTCATATGAGTTAATTAGAGCTTGGGGATCGCTCGTAGGGAGACTGACTGAAGGGAGCGCCCGTCCCCCAAATACAGTGTCTCCAGTGAATAGTGCTTTGAGCTCCGGAACGTAGAAACATAGTGCACCTTCACAATGCCCAGGGGTAGAGATTACTTCTATTGTAAATCCATCTCCCTGGAGAATCTGACCATCCTTCAGGATTTGCTGCGGGGGCCTTCTTGGAATCTGGAACCCTAAATGAGTACAAAGGGTTGCTTCTTCTCTTACTTCCGTTATTGCTTTTGCAGTGAATTCAGAGCATGCATAGGGATGGTTGTGGAGGGACAAACCGCAGATGTGGTCACAATGCGCATGCGTCAGCAGGATTAATGGGGAACCGGGATAATTTACGCCTTCTGGGGCATCTACTGCAAAATTCCCGATTGTGTACCCTGTTGCAACTGTACCGCTTGCTCCCCTTACCGGGTGGGTTGAGATTCCCTTGAATACTTCAATCATTCGGATTTCCTCCTTATTTCTTCCAAATGAGATGCAATTTCCCTTCCTTTTTCAGTAAGCTTAACCATTTTCTTTTTTCCTTTGGATTCAACTGAAACAAAACCCGTTTCCAGAAGCCTTGAAACGAAATTTGTTATGTACACGTATGTTGTGCCGGTTTCTTTTGCTATTTCAGAAAGGTATGCGGAATCCCTTCCCTTGAGAAAAAGGAAAACATTTGCTGGTTTTGTCCTTAGAACGATGTCCATTTGCTCACCTTGCAACCTTTACATTTATTTTTTGCTCGGATTCTTCCGCGAGTTTCTGCAGACCGGGAACATGGGCGGCCCCTACGATTACCACTGCACTTTCTGGTTTGTGAAAAAGAAGTTTCCTGAACATGTATTTGTTTCTGGAATCCACAAAAACGCTGTAGGATATGGGAAACTCCCCCTCCAGCTTGGAAAGGAGAATATTGAGGTTCTCAGGCTGCATCATTTCTTTCAGGCCCATTTTCTTTTTGATGGGGTTTCCTCCAGAAAAGATCATTCCTATCTTTTCCTTAAGGGGGATTTTTTCTATGTCTCTTGCGATTACCCGTATCGGCTTATCCAGAAGTATTATGGGCTTTTCTATGTCTCTTGCAGCCCTTAGGGCTTCAATCATCTCGCTTCCCGGCTGTATATGCCACCATTTTCCCAGAATCTGCTGTGCTGCGAACATTAATGCAGATGTGGGGTGGCTGATTACTGTGCGGAAATCCATTGACCTGGTTCCCCCTCTCACTAGACCTTCCAGCCTCTCCCTGCACAATTCCAGGCCTATAATCTGAGGGTTTTCCTGCTCTATTGTTTCCCTTACAAGTTCCGCGCTTTTCTTCGAGATATGCGCTACAGGAACAAGCGTGAGGTTTAGCTCTTCCATTTGCTCTCCCACCTAGAATAATATGCATATTCTTGTTTATAAATCTCCCATGGGGCACCATATTTTTTTGACCACTGAGATCACAAGACTCTTGTGAAGATGTCTCCTGTTTTTTGGCAGAAAAGAAGAAGCGGGCCTGAGGGGATTCGAACCCCCGACACCCGGATTAAGAGTCCGGTGCTCTAACCAAGCTGAGCTACAGGCCCAATCTACTTCATAAAAGTAAAATGGTGAAGGATAAAATGAAGAAAAAGGAATAAAAAGGGTTACGAGACCTGTTGCGTGGTCCCGCCGCTCACTTTAACCATCCTGAACGAAGCAACCCTGTCTCCATTCTCGAATGTAAGTGTCGCACCCATTCCTGCCCAGCTTTCCAGGTTCGTCCAATACTGCTGGAAGTCCTGTACGGTTGCTTTGTAGTAATAGAACTCCTCTGCCTGTGAAAGAAGGTACATCGCGTTCCTTGCATCTGCAACCAGCACTTGGTTTGAAGGATTCCCATACCTTGAAACATAGCTGTTCATGAAATAGGAAGCCGCAGGGTCGGTTGCATCAAATTCGGGAAGGATTGCATGCACTCCCTCTCCATTTGCACCCATTGCGGAGATTGCGGATGAGGAAACAATGTTTTCATCCCCGATTATTTCAGATTCAATTCCTCCATCCTTGAGTTGGTTCACAATGTCCGCTGCAGTTGCTCCATCAGATGCAAATACCAGCACAACCTGAGGCTGGTATCCTTTGATTATTGAAACTGTGGAAGCGAAATTTTCATTGTAGGTTTGGGCTGGCTGTGTAGAAAGCTTGGCTGCCTTTGCTGCTGCATCGAAAAGGGCCTCTTTTGCTTCCGCATCTGGGGTCCCGTCAGTTATGGTCATCGTCCTGAGCCAGGCATTATTCACGCAGAACTGGGCAATCTCTTCCCCAATAAGTTCAGGTGAGCCTGCAAAGTTCATTGCATAATCATTGTCAGCGTTTCCGGTTGCAAGGGAGATAAGCACCACATTATTTTGCTCAAGAAGCGGTGCTATCCCATCTACTTCTTCAGTACATACTCCTCCGATAATTACATTTACTCCACGGAAATCTACGAGGGACTGGAGAGCGGATGCTGCACCTTCTTCAGTACACTGTCCATCCTGCTCTGCTATTTCATAGATATAGTCCTGAGTTGAAAGTTCTGAAGCTGCGAGCTTGATTGCATTAAGTGCTTCGGTTCCTTCAAGGGAATTGTCTCCTGAAAGCGGGCCAATATACCCAATCGTTATTACTTCGGGTTCAGGCTCCGGTTCTGGTTCCGGTTCCGGTTCTGGCTCCGGCTCTGGTTCAGGCTCAGCCTCAACCACTTCTTCCTGGGGGCAGCCTGCAACAAGAAGCAGCCCTATGAGAAATATCGCAAGTATCCAACGCATTTTTACACCTCATTTTAGTTTCCATCTAGGTCCTTTATCTGTATCTTCCAATATCACTCCCATTTCAGAGAGCTTATCCCTTATCTCATCCGCCAGCTTGAAATTCTTTTCCTTTCTGGCATTTTCCCTGTCTTGGACAAGAGAATCTATTTCTTTTTCTTTTTCTGGGTCGATTTTCTTCTTTTCTTTTTCCAGGCCCAGTATCCACATCATCTTCTTGAAATCTTCTTTTGCTTCTGCAATTGCAGGGTAATCCGGCTGCTCCTTTCGCATTTCCGAAAAACATTCGGTCATTATGCCGAACATATGGGAAAGTGCATTTGGGGTGTCGAAATCATTGTCCATTACTTTATAAAATCCATCCACTTCTCCGTGGAGCTTTTTTCTGAGCTCTGTGTTTTCCGTTCCTCCTGAAACAGGGAGCTCATCTGCGTGCTCAATAAAGTTGAACATCCTTTCTGCGGTTGTTTGTGCAGAGGAGATGTTCTCCTCACTATAGTTTACCGGGCTTCTATAATGGCTGTGTAGGAAGAATAGTCTTAATGCATAAGGAGGGTATTTTTCCAGAAGATCTTTGAGGATTATGAAATTCCCTAAGGATTTGGACATTTTCTCCCCCTTTACTGTGAGAAATCCTGTGTGCATCCAGCATTTTACAAATTTCTGGTTTAGCGCACCTTCTGCCTGGGCTATTTCATTTTCGTGGTGGGGGAACATAAGGTCCCTTCCCCCTCCATGGATATCCAAAGTTCTTCCGTTTGTATATTTCATGCCCATTGCAGAGCATTCAATATGCCAACCTGGCCTTCCTTCCCCCCATGGGCTGTCGAAAGTTAATACATCCGGGCCTTTTTTCCAGAGCGCGAAATCCGCGGGGTCTTTTTTGGTTTCGTCCACTTTCAGCCTGCAACCATGCTCCATTTCCTCGAGTTTTTGCCCGGAAAGTTTTCCATATTCCGAAAAAGAGGAGACTGAATAATAGACTCCAGTTTTGGTTTCGTAAGCATGCCCGTTTTCAATAAGTTTTTTTATCATTTCAATGATTTCCGGAATGTGCTCGCTTACCTTTGGATAATGGTCTGCGGGAAGTATATTGAGGCGGTCGAATTCTTCCATTGCCTCGCCCTGGAACTTTTCCGAAAGTTCTAATGGAGATTTGCCTGTTTCCTTTGAGCGGTTGAAAATCTTGTCTTCAATGTCCGTGATGTTTTGGATATGAAGCACTTCAAATTTCTTGTGGAGAAAATATCGCTTTATTGTGTCCATGGAAATATAGGTTCTTGCATGGCCCAAGTGAGCGTGGTCATAGGGAGTAAGGCCACATACATACATGTAAACTTTGCCTTTTTCAATTGGCTCAAATTCATCTGTCTGCCTGGAGAGAGAATTGTATATCTTCACAAACCTATGATTGGAAAAAGAATATAAAAAAGGTAAGGTTGGAGAAAGCTAGAATGTATACTCCGGGTTTGCCTCAAGATAGCTGACCATTTCAGCAAGGATTGCTGCAACGGTTGGCTTCTGCCCTGTGAACTTGTTCTCCAGATGCCTAAGCACTTCTTCCCTTGGAGTCACACGCTTCCTATTCTTTCCGGAACCTATGTTGATAGTTTTTGGTTTCACTGATGATGAAATAACTATCAGGATTTTTGCCAATTCAGCCGGAGTCAAATGGGCTAATGAATCAGACCTGGAAAGGGAGGCAATCTGTGGATGGAGAACCTTAAACTCCTTAGCTGTAAATTGCCCATATTCTTTCTGCCACAATTTCGAAAGCGCAAGTACAATCCCTATGGATTTCTCATAATAAACCTGAGAGTTTTCCCTCAGGGTTTTGCTTATGATCTTTGCATTTTTTTCCAGAAGGAATGAAAGGCGCGAGTCTATAGAAGAAACCCAGTGTTTATTCCCCATTGACCTGTTCCTGAATGCTGGTGCCTCTATAGTTATCCTGAACTCACCTTCACTCATGCCTGGCTTGAGCTTTGGCAGAATAATCTTGAAAACGCTATCCAAATGTTCCGGCTTATAGACAGCCTGCAAGTTTGAGACTATTTCCTCTGCTTTCGGTTTTTTGAAGCCTTGTTCAATTAAGCTGAGGTTGTATCGCCTTAAGGTCGCTTGGAGGGGTTTCCAGCCTGTTACTGCCAATTTAGGATTCTTGACTGCGGATGCTTCGATCGCGACAACCCTAGCCTCTTCTTTCATGCCAGGCTTGAGCTTTGGCAGAATAATCTTGAAAACGCTATCCAAATGTTCCGGCTTATAGACAGCCTGCAAGTTTGAGACTATTTCCTCTGCTTTCGGTTTTTTGAAGCCTTGTTCGGTTAGGGTGAGGAACTGCTGCCTTTGGATCCCTTGGGCGGATTCCCAGTGTTTTGCTGCCAATTTAGGATTCTTGACTGCGGGCGCTTCTAGGGCTACAACTAGGGCCCCCTCTTTCATGTCTGGGGCTAACCTTGGCAGCATACTATTGAAAACGCGATCCCTGTGCTCAGGCTTGTAGATTGAATCCAATTTTGCCAGGATTGCAACTACTTTGCCCATCCTGAAACCTTTGGCCCTCAGCTTCAGGATTACTTCGAGGTCTTTTTGGTACGTTTCAGGAATTTTCTTCTTTTTGGTAGAGAAATAATATGTTGCCAGTGAACCTGCAAGTTCATTCTGCTCTGCAAACGTTAGCGGAACCATTGCCTTGCCTTTCTTCACTTTGGCCTTTCTCACCGTACTGAAAAGAACTCCAAGAAATTTTGTTTCTGGCTTAAAGCCTGCCTTGACAAATGCAGGGAACGGCCTAGTATACCACGCTTCAGTCAGGATATTTTTATAAGGGGGATTCTCAATCCAGTAGTTTACATCCCCTTTCTTGGCTTTGTCGGATTTCACAAGAGTCCAAGCAAAATCTTTTGTTTTGGAAGAATCGATATACTGCTGTATTGAAACAACTGTATCTGCAAGTTTCTGGATGAACACGCCGGGTGAAAGTTTTCTAAGTATTATTGCAAGCTCAACTGACTCCCTCAGGTCCATGCCCCTTACAAACTGGCCAGGGAGCTTGTTCAGGATTTTTGCAACCTTTACCTGCGCTTCCTCAGATAGCTTCATGGCAGTCATGTGCTTGGCAATGGCAACGAATTTTGGGGTCCCGGTTTTGTCCTTGGCCCTGAACAAGGGATTTTTGTAGAGTTCGATTTCTGCCGGGGAGACTGGGGTCCTTTTCTTCTTTTTTACTGAAGACCTGCTGCCCTCTTCCCCTTTATCACTGCCAATGAAAAATCCGCCAACGCACCTGAATAGGTATCCTGCACCAAGAACAACTGCTGCTGCAACAGCCACTTTCCCAATGTTAAGAAGGCTTATTTTTCTTGTAAATTTAGCATGCTTTTTCTCATATTGTTTTGCAACTTCTTCTCCAAGTTTCGCAGAAGAATCTACAAATGAAAACTTTAACGCCCATTTTGCTCCCCCTAATGCATCTGCAAGATTAACCCTAGCAAGCCAATCTGCTTTTTTCAAGGCCCAGTCCTTGATTCCTGCCGTGGGATAGTTGAAGCCTTTCACCGCATTAAAATTCCGGCCCATTTCAAGAATACCGAGGTTGTCCTTCCGCTTAAGCAGTGCATTTATTCCTGCCCTTTCACCCTTATCCAAAGTAATGTCCTTGAGGATAGCTTCGATGCGTTCCTCCCCCGCAATGAACCTGTTTAGAAATGATTCATACTCCATTTTTGAAACGTTTTTTGCGTCCTTTACTCTTGAAACTAAATCTTCACAAACTTTCCTAAGGCCCATCCCCTCAAGCGATTCTGCAATAGAAAGAATTTCTGCACGTTCAGCAAGTGCCTGCATAAGCTGCTTTTTGGTGAGAACTTTTATGTCAGATTTTGGGAATTTTGGAGTTCCTGCGAGTTTCTTTCCTGCATTTTCCCCATAAATCTTTTCCGGAGAGTATGTCTCAGCCATGTGCTCAAGGACTCTTTCCGTCCTTTCTGTCATTGCCTCTAATGCTTCCACATATTCTCCTGCAGTAACAGTGCCCATACCTTCAAGCTTTACCTTAAATGCCTTTGCAACTTTGTTGAGAATCTGGTCTTGTGTAGGTATTGGTGGCATATTTACCCTTCTGGGTGTTTTCCCTGCCAATTTTCTTTCGTCCACCATGCCATATTCAGATTGTGGTTGTTTTTGTTTTCCGCCCATTATTTCACCATCAGTCAATAGTATTGCGTCATTAATTATTTATAAATTATTCCTCTCTTGCAAAGGCTCCTGTCCTCCCTTCCCATATTGCCCTTTTCGCAGCAGCAACTATCCGCTCAGGGGAATGTGCACGTCCTTCCAGCGCCTGGAATGTCCGTACAAGAGGCCATCCGAGCACCTTGCCCTCCATGTCATTCTCTATAAGTGCCTGGAACACTTCAAAGGAAACATCTGAAGCCCAGTTCGTGCTTCTCCCTAATGTTGAAGCACAGTAATATGAGGAAACCATGTAGTCCAGATATTGCGGCTCTGAAGTATTCCTGGACATAGAAGCATATGCTTCTGCGAACTGGTCTGGGCCTTCCTGCAGCAGGATTGAACCCATAAGCGCAAGGGTCCCGGTGGGGGTATGCACCTTCAGCTCGATTCCGGTTCTAGTGAAAAGGCTGTCCATTTCGGAGATAATGGAAGAAAGGTTTTCATCAGTAACTTCATGCCCCTCCATCATCAGGGAAATTGCCCCGGAAAGCAGGAGGCGCTTTCTTTTTTCAATATCCCCTCCAAGCTCGAGCTGAAGTGCAAGCGGGTGCACCCCATCATCAACATCATCTGATATTGAATTGACCAGGCTCATTGCATTTACAACTTTTGCCATCTCAAGCTGGGAAGTTCCGAATTCAGGATGGGGGGAAGCAAGAAGGTAATTGAGGAATTGTGCTTCACTCTTATTCATCAGGTTGTTCAGTTCTGTTGCAAGTTTCCGGGATTCAATATTCTCGAATTCCATGTAGCCAACTGCACCAATAAGCACTGCTCCCTTTGCTCCATGTGCAGCAAGCCTTGCTGCGCGGGTTTTTGCAATCCGCTTCATGTTTCTTCCAACCTTGTTCCATGCGATCTTTCCTGCGGCCTTACCTTTTGCAAGAATCCTCCTTGCGAGGCGCCAGCTAGTGTTTATCTCAGTGGAAATGGTGTGGGCAGCTGCACGGCTTTCCAGGCCAAGCGTAGCCTGCACGAATTCTGCAGAAACCCTCCCTTCGCTTGCAAATGCAAGCTCAAGAAGCTGTGCATTGGTTTTAGGCTGGAAGGTCTTGGCGCCTGCTTTGCGCGCAAGATCAGAAACACGTTCGTAAAGGCCTTCGGCACTCAAGAGATTAACTGCTCTTGCCTGTGCAGCGGGAACTGCTACACGGAAGTATCGGGCAACAGGAGCTGCGCCTGCTTTCAGAGTGGAGCCTGCAACCCCAAAGAGTGCAAAATCAAATCCTACCATTCCACGGGTAACTTCAGCAAAGCCACGGTTCAGGTAGCTAAATGCAATTCCATAATTTCCATTTTCTATTGCGGTTGAGATGTTGTGCCACTGGGAAAGGCCTCCAAACGCGGCATTCAGACCAATCCAGGTAGGAGTATATCCTACTTTTAGTGCGCGGGTGCTGATGGTTTCCAGCTTCTTTAGCCCCTTTAATGAAATGCGGGCAACCCCGGATGAGTTTACGATTACCATTGCGGACTTGAGGGGTTTCGCAAGGCGAGTTGCCATCAGAACACCCCCTGCAACACGGAAGAATGCAACGCCCCCAATTGCCATATAGGCAACGTCTGCAGGAATCTCCCAGTAGTTGCCCCGTTTTATGTCTTCCCACATAAGTAGGGTGTTTGCAAGCGCTGCACCGCCTCCTGCAATGAGTTTTATGGGAGTGCTTATCGCGGCTATCGGACCCCCTCCAAGCCCAAAGAGCATATATGTGGCACCGAGACGCATATCTTCAACTGCCTGTTCCAGGTCTCCTGTTCCTGAGAAGTAGCGGTACATTGCATCCCCGGTTACAAATGCGCCTGCTGCAGCAACAATCAGGCTTCCGGCTCCTGCTCCTACCTTGGCTCCGGCCCATGCGCCTGCAGGGCTCCGTGAACTTATTCCTCCTGCAACCCCACCGATTGCAGTGGTTGCTCCGATTATCTCAAGGCTGTGCCTTAGCACATAAAGCTTAGTGTAAGCTGAGGTGCGTACATTCCAGGGGTTCTGCTCATCCTCTGCAACACGTTCCAAATGGCGCTCCCCAAGGACCTGCTCTACTCCCTCAAGCGCCGTGGTAAGTTTCTTGGAAGTTGTGGAAAATTCCCCTGGAAGCTGGAACTTTGTGATGTTTTTGGACATCTGGTCAAGCTTTGCAGTA
The DNA here is from genome assembly GCA_030613375.1 of Microcaldota archaeon. Classification (GTDB taxonomy): domain Archaea; phylum Micrarchaeota; class Micrarchaeia; order Anstonellales; family Bilamarchaeaceae; genus CAIKOA01. Next base: position 41,764 of record JAUWMC010000001.1, on the reverse strand, counting down.
TATTTTTCCTTTTCTTCTTTGGTTAGATCTCCTGCATGGTATATGAATGATTTAAGGTAAGAAAAGTGCTCTTTTGCGCGTTTCCCTAAGAGCATCATTTCTTTCCTGGACTGAACCGTGAGCTGGTTCATGGGAATGTGCTGTGATGCAATCAGCCTGCCTATACTGGGCACATTGCGGTTGGCGGGCATCTTTCCCTTCAATGCACTTACCCTGTCTTTCAGGTCTATTTTCCATGCGATGCATTCAAGGTGGGCTACAAGGCCTATTGAGCGTTCAACTTCCTTTTTCTGCCAGCCTGCAAGGCCCTCGTATCCGTCCAGGCTGATGCGGTCGAGTGCGGTTTTAGAGAACCCTTTTACCCTGCCAAGCGCTGCTTTCAGTTCCCCTGCAATCTGCTTGTACATCACAATTTCCACATTGGAATACAAGCCAAACTCGATCCCCCGTTCTATGCGCTCGATTGCATCTATCCCTGTGAATTTGCGTGTGGCACTCTCCATTTGCATATCTGCAGCCTTTCCCTTCAAATTCGTCAGCTTTGTCTGCAACGAGGAAGTGGCAAGCGTGGAAATCTGAGAAATTTGTCTGCCTTCTGCAAGGTCGGTAAGCCTGTTAATCATTTCTTCTGCTATTTTGCCATATGTTTCAGAGATCTCTGCCGTGACCTCTGCAAAAGCTACCTTGTTCCTAGATATTTCTGTCCCGACCCTGGCTTTATAATATGAGTGCTGCTCCATGGAAAACTTGAGTTCCTCCCAGCAGCTGAATGCCGTAAGAATCTGTTCCTCGTTTCCTGAAGAAAGTATCTTCTCCAAAAGAGGGGCTAGATTTTTTGCCTTTTCCCTGATGCCCGGAGGGATGTAACGCGTGTTGGTGATTATCAACAGGCCCTTATCCTCTAGAATTTCAATGTTTAGAAATGATGGTTCCTCCTTAGTTTTTTCCCCTGCAATCTGCTTTTCCATAATGTCCTGCCTTTGCTTTGAGTACATTTCCAGATAACCACGGATTTCCTCGCCTTTTGGAGGGAGGGGGATCACCTCTGAGCCTTTTTTAAACTCCAGGAATTCTTTGCTTAGGAGTGAGGGCTCATTTCCAAGTATAATGAGGTATGCATCATCCAAAAGATCAGGGCCGATTGATCCTTCAAGAAGGGCTACTGCAGTTTCTAGCTCTGCGATTGTATGGTCCGTTACTTCGCTTACGATAGGGGGAAACTCTGTTCGTGATGCAACTACGCCCTCAAGCTTGCTTCCTGGTTTTTTCTTTTTGCGGAGGGTAGCCGTAGACTGCATGAATAAATTGCGACTGTTGATAAATATAAATGTTTCCTTATATGGCTCCGGACAGAGGAAAGAGGGAAACTGGAAAACATTTAAAAACATCCTGCACTATGTAGGTTCGAATAATGGTGGTTTAATGGCTGAAAAGAAAACTGAAACTAAAGCCGAGACGCCTGCAGAAAAGCCTGTGGAAAAGAAGCCAGTGGAAAGTAAACCAGCGGCTTCCTCCGGAGGAGCCAGTGAAAGCAACCTTCTGGCAGCTGTGGGTTATATTATCGGGCTGATCGCAATTATTATGTACCTAGTTAAGAAGGATGACAAGTCTCTGAGGTTCCACTCAATGCAGTCAATTCTTCTCTGGGTAGGGACATTCGTTGTCGCTGTTGTGCTCTTCATTATCAGCACGATTGTAGGCTTCATTCCCGTAATTGGAGTGCTTGCATGCGTATTCGGACTTGCAGGAATTGCGATTTGGCTTGTTGCATGTGTAGCGGCCCTCTATTGTGCATACAAAGCATTCAATGGAGAGGAATATGAGCTTCCATACATCGGACCGATGGCAAGGAAATACGTATAAATTCCTTAATTTTTTCTTTTTCTCTTTTTCTTATTCTTCTACAATTAGCGATTGATCACATAAAATCAGAAAGACCAGTCTGCTTGATTTTCTCATCTTCAAAGATGCTTCCGATTTCCTTTTCAAGGAGCTCGAGCCTCTGGCCTAAGTAGAGAGGAAGGGAGTACTCTTCAACCATGCGCTTGGAGATTTCAAGGTATTTCATTATGCCTCCTTTGTGGATAGTAAGGGTGAGTTTTCCTCCACAATGGGTACATTTTCCTGAAAGCGGGGTTCTTCTGAAGATTGTATTGCAACCTACACAGCGGAAGGTCTGCCTGGAATAAGAGCGCAAATTTCCGTAGAGGTCTGGAATAAAGTGGCTCAGGATTAAACGCTCTGCAGCATTTTGCATATTCACGGGCCTAAGTTTTTCGTGGAGCTCGAATTCTGCTTTGATTTTTTCTGGAATTGAACCTAAAGTTACGTAACTTGTCCGCATCGGGCCATCGTTTATTGTTTCAGTATCATGAGTAAATCCTAGATCTCCATACTCTTCATCCTTCCCAAGAAGATCTTGTACTGTTTTAAGTTTGATTTCTCCTGGGAATACGTTGCGCTCGCAGGCGCGGTAGAATTCCAAAGGATACTTGTTCAATACTTCCATACAATGCACTTCATCATCCACTTCATTCGGGTTTATCTGAGGAGTAATCGTAAGGGGTGCATCCATTGTGCCCCCTCTCCGGTTGGAAAGGTAGGCTCGGGAGAAGTTGATGAGACAATCAAGCAAAAGTATTATTGTATCTTCGTCACCGTCACAGTTTCGGCGCTTTGCAGTATGGAAATAGGGGTGGGCATAGCATACGTTTGCATCTGTGTATCCGATTATGCGGCCAAGAACACCTCCGGAAGTGTGCGGGGAAAGGCCCACAACTAAATGGCCGAAAAGATCCTCACGATTTTGAACTTCGTAGAATGGCTTCATTCCATAAAGGTTTACAAGAAGATCATCCATAAAGTCCGTCATCCTGGCCATGTAGTCCATTCCTGATGAGGCGATAATGATGTCCTGGCAGTTAAGCGCGATTACCTGGTCTGCGGTTGTTATGGGCTTTCCCTTGTGATCCTGAGTATACCCAAGTTTTCTGATTCCTTCGGGAGTTTGCCCGATTTCGGAAATGCGGAAATGGGTCATTGGGGCATCCGTAGCATCGAACCTACAAGTTCCGTCCCTGAATACATATACGTCGTGCTTTGCACGGAGGAAACCCTTTTCCAGGCGTTCTGGAATCTTGTTCATGCTAATCATTCCTTTTACGCCGCGTACTTCTGGAGGGGCAAACCCGAGCTCGCTCTTTACAGCTTCGTACATCTCTACAAGCGGGACCGGACGGCGGTCGTGAAAGAGTGTGGGCATTTCGCAGTGTTCTTTTTCCGTAGTTACTGCGCTGCACTTCTGGCAGATTCGTTCCTGCTTTGCAACCTCTCCACAAGAGTGACAGCGTGCATAGAACGTGGTGATGCCGCATCCTGTGCATTTGTAACGGGCGATATCAGCGTTTATGGAGCGTTCTTTTTCCCTTGCCTTGAGGCTTTTGTAGCGTTTAGTAATGCTGCGATCCTTCATGGTTGCAGTAGGAAAGAGCACGTGGGGACGGCCATCCATCATTCTTTCCCTGGCTTTTTCAGGTCTTCCCATCCTTGCGCCTATGTATGTGGGGTTTTTGTTTCTGATTGTGATTTCGGAAAGGGAATTAATGTTTTCGAGAGGAGTGAGTTCATCATTCAGCTGGGGGGGTGGGGAGATTTCCCTTCCTGAGAGCATTCCAAAGGAAGAAAGGAGGGTGAATGCAGAGTCCCCATCAAAAAGGATTTTGGAATCCAAAACCTTGTGCTCTACTAAGAGCTCTTCAAGGATTTCCTTTCCATCTAATGTTGGAAGTTCTAGACCCACAATTTCCCCTCCATCTAACTTCATTATTCCTTCTGAGAGGGATGTGGAAAGGGCGAGGAGCTTTTCATTGCTTGAATCATTCCAGGGGTAAGTGTGATCCGGGTGAAGTGGTGCTTTGTTTTTTCTGGAAAGCTCGAAGGCTTCTTTTGCGGAAGGGGTTTCGGGCGGATTTTCAATACCAGCTTCCTGGGCTTCCTGCACCCACCATTCCAGGCAATAACCTGCAGGCATCATTGGATGGTTAGTTTTGTAGAAATCCCCATAAGTGACGAGCATGTCTCCTATAAAGAGAACTTGTTCCACATCATCATGGAGTTCTTCTGCCTGTTGGCTAGTTTTCACTTTTACAACTGAGCCATCCTTGAGCTTTACAACCGGGCCTTCAATTGAGTCGCATGCTGTTAGTATTGCTCCTTTTCCCGGGCGCTCCACTTTTACGTGGGTACCGTTTGCAGCAAAAGAATCAAGGAGGTACATAGTAGCAGGATGAACATTCCTGCCCATTATTCCATTGGTGCGGCTGCGGCCGTATCTGAGGCGGAATCCTCCTTTTTCCATGGGGTAGGAAAATACTGGACGGCCTGCAACAAGGCCTTCAAGATATGAAAGGTCGGGCTTGATTTCAACCTTGTCGGCTTTTTTCTTTACCTTGATTACTTCCTGGAGCCAGTCCCACCCTAAGCCGAATTTTTTGGTGAACTTGAGCACTTTGGGTGCCTTTGCAGCAATTCCTTCACAGGTAACAAGGGCCACGCCTCCGCGGATGCGGTTGCTCTTTATGCGCTCCAGGTCCCTATGCACTGAAACCTCAACTTCTTCTGTGGGATCGCCATCTATGCATACCGGACAATTGCGGATTATGTGCGCAACATGCTCATCCGGAGGCTTGTACTGAAGATGCACACACCTGTGCTCATAAACATTTACTTCTTCCACATAGCGGGCGATCTCAGTCTCTGTGGGGCGGAAATCCCCTATTCCTGCTTTCTTGCGGGCATGGTCTGCGAGAGCAACGCTGAGTGCTGCAACGGTTCCGCCCGCACTTCGAATTGGGCCTGCAAATAATACTGAAACGTAATCGCTTCCATCTGGATTTTGGTTTATCTGGACATCTGCGATTCCTTCTGTTGGAGCTACGAGGACTCCTTCGGTGAGGATTCCTACGCTTGTGCGAATTGCCTGCTCGATAAGAGTGCGCTTGTCTCCTTGGAGTATTTCACCTGAGGCAAGCTTTTCTGCAATGTTGAATGCAATTTCCGGGCGGGACATCCCTCCTTGTTCCATATCACGGATTATGGAAGCTATTCCACGAGGGCCTACAAGACCTTCAACGCGCGCGGCAACATCCTTTGCGATTGGGATTTCGACCTTATTCTCAGGGTCAAGGCCCTGCCTGCGGGCCTCCTGGGCAAGGGTATAAACCCGGTCCAGATCTTTCCTGAGTGTTTCGAAATAATCCATCTTTTCACCGTGTGAAGTCAAGTGTGCGCAACTTGTCGTGCATAAACTCATATATTGGAACTTTTGCAGGGGTGGGAATATGTCCCTGCTTTTGCTGGAATTCTGTTGTGTCCTGGAAGGTTCCAGAATTGATTATGAGGGAATCGCGGTAGCGAGTATATCCATTTTTGTGCACGTGTCCAAAATGGACTATATCCGGCTCTTTTTCGATTACTAGGTAGTCCATCTTTTCTGGAACGATTGCATTTCCCCCAAACATGGGGGAGAGGTGACGCCTCTTTAGGCATTCAACCATAACTTTTTCGGGCTTGTCATAGCTCAGGTGGGAAAGGGTTGCAATCCACCCATCTGCGGAAGTTCCGTGGTAAAGAAGATGCTCGGAGTTTTCAACGCAGAGTGTGGAAGGGCTTCCTAAACTTAGGACATCGCAATTCAGGATTTCTTTTGAAAGTGCGGGCATGGGCTCTGCTCTTCTTACTGCATCGTGGTTTCCTGGACATACGATTACTTCCACGTAATCCGGAAGTTCTTGCACAAAATCAGTAAAGAGTTCGTATTGCTTGAATACATCCACAATATCCAGGTCTTTTTCCTGATTAGGGTAAATTCCGATTCCATCTACAATGTCCCCTGCAACAAAAACATACTTTACTTTTCCTGCAAGCTCCTGGTTTTCGCCCCTTCCACTCATCCAGTCTGTGAAACGATTGAAGTATCCACCAAGGAATTGTTTGCTTCCAAAATGGAGATCGGAAAGGTAAACTGCTGCGAGGTCTCGCTCGGGCTTTTTCTTTTCACGGGTTACTGAGAGATCTGGCCATTCAAGGTCCTCCGCAACTATAAAGGCAGGAAGAACTTTTCCATAAACAAGAATTACCTCATCGTTTACAAGGTTTTTGGCCTTGGTAAATGCGATTTCGTCTCTTTGGGAAATAACGATTTTGAATTGGCCGGTAAGGTCTTCCACCTGAAGGAGAATGTTTCCTTTTTTGGTTTCACGGATTTCGGAAACCATTACGATTACACGCACCTTCTGCCCTACGAGCTTGGAAATTCCTTCCAAATCTGCTTCTGGATATCTGCCGCTGTAGGTGCGGAGAAGGGCGGAAAGTCGTTCATATCGGTTGCGGAAATAATTTACAAAATCAGATACACCCCCTTCTGTGCGTGATTTTCCGGTTACATCCAGAGACTCGCGAACTTTTATTTCTGGACCATATTCCTTTGCAAGTGGCTTGAAGTCTGCGGGGAGGGAAACCTCTGCTTTTTTGGGCTCTGGCTTGAGATCTTTTTCCTCTTCCCTCTTTTTGAGAATGGGCCCCAGATCTTCTTTGGAGATAAACTTTTTGTTTATGGATATGATTTCAGATTCAGTTATGGAATGCTGAGTTATGAACTCTTCTGCATCGAGAGCGATTCGTATTCCGTGCTTTTTGAGGCCCTCCATGAACATGGTTATTCCTTGAGGGATTCCAGCTCGCTCATTATGCTCCAAATCTGCATGCGTGCATGAGGGGGCATGTTCACGTCCTCAGCAACAGATTCCAAGGAGTAAATGGCTGCGCTTACCTTCACAACCTGTTCATCATCAGTCCGAAGCCGTTCCTTTGCCTCACTCATTGCCTTCCTTATGTTCTTTGGAACAGATGAATCCTCGATTACTCCATTTATAAGTTCTATAATTTCTTCGACCGAAGCCATTACCACACCTCCCATTTTCAGTTAAAATAACGGGCCCGGTGGGACTTTCACATTTCTTGGATTTTTCCAAAATATGTTTTGAACCCACGACCTACTGCTTAGAAGGCAGCCGCGCTATCCAGGCTGCGCTACGGGCCCGTGTCCACTTATTACTAAATAGAGAATTAAAAGCTTTCTGGTGAGAACGAGGGAAAAAGAGAATGGCGGACAGATCCGCCAGTCGATATTTTATGCTGAAGATTCAGAAGTCTTCGTCGGAGCTAGTTTCTGATTCATCATCGTCGAAATCTTCATCTTCCCAGTCATCATCTTCATCGAATGCCACCATAGTTATCGACCCAGGCGATTATGGGAAGTTAGGAAATAAATAAAAAGCTATCTGCGCTCCATCAAGAAAATGTAAAATTTATAAACAAAGGCTGAGTAGGAAAACTGATGGATGGCAAGAAAGCCAAAAAGGCACAGGAAGAGATTGCATGGGAGAATGCAAGGAGTCTTGCACGTTCATTCGAATCCTGGCTGAAGGGTAAAGATGCAAAGATTGAGTACAGGGACAAACGAAACAGGGTTAATCTCTTTTCCATCTTTGGGAAAAAAGAAAAGGAATGGCTAAGGGGTTCTTACAAAAGGGCAAAAAAACGAGAGAGAATGCTTTTCCTGAAAACGTTAATTTACTTTATGTATGGGTTGGGGACGAAAAGGATTGGGTGCGAAAACTTGACCATCATGCTGAGCAAGATGACGGAGGATAATGCGAGGCTCGGGGAATTTTACGGATACCTTGTACAATATGGGGATGCACGAATTGAACACAGGGAATTCAGGTTTGATTCGCTTGTTGCAGTAATCCAAAAAGAGAGTGATATTGAAAAAGAATATTACCGGTGGTTTGCTGAAGAATTCCAAGTTCCCCCTGAAGGGGCATGGGCTGAATACCCCACATTTTTCAGCACAAACACCCCAAAAGAGCTCATAGAAATGCGAGAGGGAGTTAGATGGGGGCCGCTTTCCAGCATACTCTCTTCGATATATGGAATGTATGTGGGAAATGCAGTGCTGGGCAAGCTCGAAGATTATGTAGAAAATGGGGGAATTACAAGGATTACTTTCGAGAATAAAAAAAGGGCTGCGAGGGTTGCAAACCTTTTGTTTGAGTTTGGGCTCCAGGATCTTTCCCAAAAGTCAAATAGGATAACGCTGGGCCTGAAGGAAACTGTGTACGATGCGAGGAAGAAAGTTGCTTCTGTGTCCCCTCCTGGAGAATATATTATGGAATCATACCTTGGATATTTCAAGAGCCACGGGCTGGAGGAGATGCAGGCAAAAGAGATAAACAAACTTTTCAGCGTTGGGAAAGAAATAGAGGGGATGGATCGCATGTGCAGATTCGTGCTTCAGGTATGCAAAAAAAATTATCTAATAATGGGAGAAAAAAAATATTCATTTGGAAATGAAGGGAGAGAGATGGTTTCTGATTTCAAGAAGAGTGTTGGAGGGCAGGGAGATGCCTCTCTTCTTTCACTATATGATATGATTACTAGGGGAGATTATACTTTGGCGCTTGAAAAGCTAAGGACAATACTGGATGCGATAGATACTGTAAAAGGACAGTATCCACATATGTTCTCATCCTGATATTTTGTAGAGCTTCACCGCACCATCGCTTGTTTTGTAAACCTGAGTAAACCCATCAAGCTGTTCAAGAACGAAAGCTTGGTATAGAGTGGAATCATAAAACTTGGTTGCGCGATCTTCCCAGCCTGATTTTACTTCTCCATTTTCCATCCAGACCTGATCCTTTGTATAATACACATCGTATACGCTTGTTCCATCCTGTGTTACTGCAACCTGCCTCAGGAATCCCTTGTGTAGCTTGAGGTCACCATTTTCGTATTTTTCATCGAGTTTATACGGAGCTGCGGTTGTTTCCCCTGTAAGGAGAGTTGTTTCTCCTATGCAATATTTTGGGATTCCGGATATCGCATCGTATGCAGTTATCCCAACTTTTCCTGAAAGCTGTGAGATTGAGCAGGGTTGTTGGGTTGCGGGTATTGCAATCTGCTCCCACCTATGTTCTGCTTCACAGGTAGACTGTCCTGGAGAATATGCAACGGATGTTTCTTCATTCCTTGAACAAGAGAGATAATTGAGTGCATGGAATTTGCCTCCAAAACTCCCATCGGCATTGTAGATTATTTCCCGGTCAAAGAACACATATTCTGAACCATAGTCCTGCATTGTTTTCTTGAGTTCCTCTGGGGTTCCATAGATGAATCCATGAGCAACCTCCAGAATCATGTCATGGCGCGAGTGGTCGTTCCTTAGAACGGTTGGCCTCTGCCCAAAGTAGTTGGTCCAGTGACCATAGTCCCACCAGGAAGTAAATCTTGCATCTTCTGGTGATTCTTCAAACTGCCATTCTGTAAATTCAATCCAATAGTTTGTCATCATGTTGCATCTCAAAGATGCTGCAGTCTGCTCTTTACTTGTGGGTGCGGTTATGTCTGAGAAAAGTGAATATACGCAAAGGGTTTGGTCATATTGAGAAGTTATTCCCTGGGACGCAAAACCTACTGGATCCTCTGCTGCACTGCATGCGGGAGCATACCCACTGAGTGTACAGAGCTCTTGCATCTTGGATTGGAGCGCTTCAGGATTGTCTTGGAACCTTGGCTGGAACGAGCTAAAGAAAAGTGTGTCTGCGATTCCCTGGTTCCATTCGAAATAAACAAAGAAGAAACTTATGAGAGTGAGTCCAAGCATTAGGTAATTTGCATAAACTTTCCTCTTCTCTTCATCCTTCATTTTGTTTATCAGGTTTCCAAGGAACTGGGAAAGCTCTCCCAATATAACTCCTAGGCCTGTGGCTATTGCAAAACCCAGGTAGATTACATACTTGGTTTTGAATAGTCCAATTATTGAAATCGGGAATATAAATGCTGCAAAAAGAAGAGCAAGCCTCTGTTCTTTTGTTTTGAATTTTATGTAAATTGAGTGGAATATTGCTACGAACATCCCAAAGAAGATTACCATGAGCATGCTGTTGTTTTTGTCTTGATACTGGAGGTCTGTGCCAAATATTGTGTTGAGGATTCCGACTATTGCTCCCAGGATCAAGTTGGAAATTGCAGTAAGGAAAATAGCAACCAGTGCAAACAGGTGCTGGAGTATTCCAACTATCAGTTCGAATACGGCTATTATGATATTCTTATTTGAGAAATCAAGAAGCTGATCGAATGAAGGAAGGGTTGTGAAATCCATTCCTATGAATCCAAGGCCGGATTGGAAGCTTGCTCCTGCTACACCCTGCTCTGCAATTGTACGGTCCAGTGATTGGTTGAACTGAGTTATGCCAAGTGCGCTTCTTGCCATGGAGAAAATTGGGTCTCCTATTGGGGTGAATGCTACTAATAGTAAGGCTACTACTACAACTCCTGCAATTGCAGGATAAACTTTCTTCATGTCATCCATGCTAAATTCTGGAAGGTTGCTTATGGGTAGCTTGAGTTTGGACACCTTTGCAAGAACCTGTAAGAGCAAGAGCAAAAGCGAGAATGCGTATACAGCTAAGAGAATGAGGGTATAACCTGAGAAAATTCCATTAAGTATAAAGTTCTCATGGAAAAGATTGTTGAATATTGTTGAAAGAACCGGGCCAAGAAGAAGAATTATTCCGTTTACTTTTGCATTTTCAAGCAGGTCTTCCTTCATGAAAAAGAGGAAGATTGCTTGTAATGGGATGAATATTAGGAGAGTTGTTACGAGAACGACTGCTGAGCTTGAACCCAAGAAGGTTGCAAAAAATGCAAGGCCTGCAAGAGTTGCAAACATAAGGTCCTTTCTTTTTACTGCAAGTGCGTAGAGCCCTAAGAAGAATGCAAGGCCGAAAAAGGCATATGGCTGGATTTCGGATTCTCCTGCCATAAGTTTCATTACAAACATTGGGATAAATGCGGCAACACCCGCCGCGGCAATTCCATAGGTTCTCTTGTATTCAGATGAAACGAATAGGTAAAGGAAAAACACTGCGAGTGCTGCAAAAATAGGAGGGAGCATTCCTGCAATCGCAGAAAGCATATACCTGTCGAAATCAGTACTGCTATTGTACAATCCATACGTTACGGCTTCCAGATACGCTTTCATAGGTGCGACCCTATGGGAGGATTCGTGAGGGTACCAGGCAGAATAATCCACCAAAGGCGCCCCTCCATCTGAGAGGATGAGCGTAGTGTGTTGGATATAATAATATGGATCAAGCTCCATGAAAATAGGACCGTATGTGCCCATCCTTACAAGGAAGGCAAGAATGAGTATGAGTGCGAGTGCGGCTGAGGGTGCAAGTGTTTTGTAATCAGTTGGGAGGGAAAATCCTTCCCAGGCTTTTTCCTTTATGAAAAATGCAATTGCAATTAGGTAAAAAAGCCCGATGGAGAGCGCTGCAATTGAATATGTGAATGATACTCCAACGAGGAAAAGTGCAAATGCAAAGAATGCAGGAATAATCAGGCCGAGACCAAAGCCTATTGCTGTCTTATCAAAAAGCGGAAGCTCTTTTTTCTTGAGCAGTGCAAGTGATAACAGTGCACCCGGGATAAAGAATCCCAGGAAGATCCACAGCAGTAGGTAAAGAGGGTCGAATTCAAACATTAGTACACCCACATTGAATAGAATTAGAACTGTAATAATTGAAAAAATTTAAAAGGGGGCAGGACTAGAGGATGGAGCTGAGCATTTCGCTCTGCATCTCTTCCTGTGGTTTCTGGTCCTCAAAAAGATGAGAGGCTTTCACTCCTGTAATTACTGCAGTTACCTCTATTGTGTTTGAGAGATCCTCATCGATTCTTGCACCCATTTTCACTTCAGCGTCATCGTGGAAATCCTCGGAAATGCCCATGCAGATTTGGGTTGCATCACCCAAAGAGAGGCTGCTTGCACCTGCAACGTGGATAAGTGCACCCTTTGCGCCTTCGTAGGAAACCTCCAAAAGAGGATTGTTCCTTGTGCTGTTTACTACGCTTTCAACCATTCCCACTCCGGTTCCTGAGCCCTTTCCAATAGAAATCATTGCGATCCCTCCATCTTTCATAATTGCCCTTACATCTGCATAGTCCACATTCATCATGCTTGGGAGGACTACGAGGTCAGAAATTCCGCGAACTGCCTTTGAAGCAATTTCGTCTGCAAGTGCGAATGCTTTGTCGATTGGAAGATTCGGAGCATAGGATAAAAGGCGGTCGTTCTCGATTACGATTACGGTGTCTGCGTGCTTCATTAATTCCTTTAATCCGTCTCTTGCGCGATGAAGCCTTGAACGCTCAATTTTGAACGGGTAAGTAACTATGCCAATTACTGTGGCACCCTGTTCCCTCGCGATCTGCGCGATTAGTGGAGAGGCACCGGTTCCGGTTCCGCCCCCCATTCCTGCACATACGAATACGATTTCGTTTTCCCCGATAATCTTTCGGAGGGCTCCTCTGTCTGCATCTGCTGCCTTTGCTGCGAGTAAAGGATCTCCTCCGCTTCCCAGGCCCTTGGTGACCGTTCTGCCCAGAAGATGTTTTCCATGCGCTTCAATTACGCTTAGGTGAAGTTTATCTGTATTTACTGCAAGGGTTTTTGCGCTCTTGATTCCCTGCTTTGTGATTCTGCTTACGCTATTGCATCCAGCTCCCCCTACACCAATAACCTTGATACGAACTGAGGAATTTTCTTCTATTTCTTTTGGCTCTTCGATAACTTCTTTTGGTTTTTCTTCAATTGGAAGAGCTATTTCTCCATGAGGATTCTCTGCTTTTTCTGCAGATTTCTCTTCGAAAACAGGAACTATATCTTCTTTTTTCTGAGCCTCTTTTTCAGAAATCACATCTTTAACTATTCCGTCAAGCATTCATGGTCACCATTAGAGAAATAGAAAAGAAGAAATAAAAGGGTTTGCCCGCTTTCCGAAGAAAACGGGACTTTTTATGAACGCATGCGCGTTCAGCTATGAGAAGAAAAATCTAAACATCTATGCCAGCCTTAGCAAGCATGGCGAGCACCCGCTCAGCTGAATCCTTCTGGTGTTGCATTTCCTCTGGAGTGGGTCCTGCAGGTTCCATTGATACGTCCTTCATCTCTGCGCCAAGCTCGTGAAGGACCATCCTGAACCCTGGCTTGTCGAGCCTTGCTTTCTTCACCAAGGCCTCCGCCGCAGCGAACTGTTGGTCTCCGCTCTTTTCTAGGGCCTGGAGCAGCTGGAGTGTTTGGAGGAAGTCAATTGATATTGATTTCACCCTGGGGTCGTCTTTCACATCCATTGCCGCTTTAACCACCTCTGCGGGGACTTGCTCTAACATAAATACCAGATCCAGTGCACGTGACACCAGTGCAGGCTCGCAGCCTTTTACCACGGATGCCAGGAAATGGCCTTTGTTAAGCGAGTTGCTCGTGGCGATGAGCGGCGCCAGTTCGGAGAATTTGCTCACTAGTACTCCTTTCCAACCTTCCGGCCCCTTCTCCAGAAGCGCATCAACAGCTATCCTGACGTGCTCTTTAGTCCCATCTACTACGATCTTGTGTTTCTCAAAAAGCCTCAAAACTGATATGGCATGCTCCTGATCTATTGTTTTTTTGCCTTCAATCGCAAACCGCATGGACCGTGCTCTCCTGTGTATGAGGAAATCTGCCAGGTAACCGAACCTCTTCCCATGATCGCTCGCATACATGCTGAACAGCTGGTCCATCGCAGCAAGCTGTTCTCCTAGGCCCTTTGCGATGCCGTTCATGAGATTATCAACTTCGAGGAATTCAACCGCGGCAGAAAGCACAGGCGCCGTATATTCGTCCTTTGCGAGTTCGGCCTCCTTCGCCTTCATTTCTTTCGCAATCGTGATTATTTTTGCGGATATGGGCCTTGAGGCAGCTGCAGCCTTGAATGCCGCTACGGCTATAGGTGGATTGCTTTTTACTGCCTTGACAAGGAACTTCACTTTAGCTGCTGAGGGGTTGTTAGCCATGGGGATAATGATGTGCTTCAGGTTCTGCCGCAATAGAGACCAGCCTATGAATATGCCGTCCTCTGATTTCGTTTCGAGTAGCAGGCCGATTGCCGCCTCCTGTGTGAGTGGAGGGACGGCCTTGGAATCACGGATCTTTCCCTGCCAGAACGCGCGGGCTTGATTAGAATTGATGCCCAATTTAAGTTTCCTGACTTCTCCCAGCAAAACAGGATCTACCTGAACAGGGGCTCCCTTCTTAGCAGGGCCTTCGACAGCGACTCGGACGACCCGGACCACCTTAAGTTGCTTAGGAGCCGAAGTACCCGAGTCCTTTCCCTCTTCTTTCTTAAACATTAGTTTAGCCATTTTACCACATATATATTATATGCTGGAGTGTTTATAAATGTTGTTATTTGTGGTTAAAAAGTAGGAAATAGAAAAGAAAGGAGTTTGCCCGTTTTCCGAAGAAAACGGGACTTTATTGGAGCGTTCATCCAAGCATTTCAAGGTCGCTTGAGAATGAAGGCATTGAAGATTCTTCCTCGCTTGCATAATCCCTTCCAAGGATTGATGCGCCCTTCACCCCAGTTACAATTGCAACGATTTCGAGCTTGCCCTCATAGTTCTGCATAATGCGGGCTCCCCACTTTACGTTGGCTTCTGCATCCATCCTTTCGGTGATGATTTCACCGGCTTTGATTGCATCTCCAAGAGAAAGGTCGCTTCCACCGGAAATGTGGATGATTGCACCCTTTGCACCTTCAAAGTCTACATCCAGGAGCCTGTTCTTCACCACTGCTTCTGCAGAGCTGGTAACCTTATCAGTTCCCTTTCCTTCACCAACTGCGATGAATCCTACGCCTCCGCCCTGCATGATTGCACGAACATCTGCAAAGTCAATGTTGATGAGTGATGGCTGAGTAATTGTCCAAACAAGTCCACTGATTGCCCTTGCAAGAACTTCGTCTGCAACTGCAAATGCTTCGGACATTGGAAGATTTGGTACCAACTGCACAAGGCGGTTGTTGTCTACGATAATTACAGAATCACAGTTCTGCCTTAGTTTTGCGATAGACTCATCTGCCTTCTTCCTCCTTGCTCTTTCCAAAGCGAACGGGTAAGTAACCATGGCTACGGTAATTGCGCCCTGTTCCTTTGCAATCTGTGCAACGATAGGGGCTGCTCCGCCTCCTGTTCCTCCTCCCATACCAGCGCAGATGAATACAAGGTGTGCGCCTTCAAGTTCTCTTTCAATGAGCGGGCGGTCAACTTCGGCGGATTTTGCACCGAGGTCTGGGTAACCACCTGCACCAAGACCCTTGGTAATGCTTCTTCCAATGAGCACTTTTGATGCTTTCTCGTGTACCTGCTTAAGGTGCTGCTTATCCGTGTTAATTGCGACAAGCTGGCTGCCTTTTACTCCAGATTTTACAAGCCTGTTGATGGTGTTGTTTCCTGCACCACCTACACCAACGGTGACAATCTTGATTGTCTCCGAGCTATCCATATCATCGTCTACCGATGTTTCTGGCGCCTTTTCTCCAACTACTGATTTTACTAGTTCATCCATTTTATCTATCCTCTATCGATTGGTGAAGTAGAACCGGGGGACGATTGTTTAAATAGTTTGAGATTCCCGTCGGTGGAGGAGTTACACAAATTTAGAGCGAAATAAACAAATTTTTAGAAGCACGTCGGAAAGAATATAAATGTATGCACTGCATGTATTTACATGGTTAGGGTAATAACAATCCGTGATGATGTCTATAACCGTCTGAGCACTTTGAAAAAGAGGCATGCGATGAGCTTTTCAGTGGCTATAGACATGCTTCTTAACGAGAGCAAACTCACGCGGGAAGGATTGCTTGACCATGCAGGAAAGCTCAAAGAAACAGATATCGACAGGCGTGCATTGTATCGCCTGAAAAGGTGGGGAAGTGGCGATTAGGATTTGCCTGGATACCGACGTTATCCTTGATTTTTTCAAGGGAGAGATGAAAACGGTCCAGAAAATCCGGCAGTATTCGCAAGCAGACATTCTTTGCATTACTTCCCTTTCCTACTTTGAGCTGTTGACGGTAATACATGGCTCTCCCCGTTGGGATGTCCTTGGTGTGGTGGAAAAAATGGAGATGATGAACTTTGACCGCAAAGCTGCGGTGAGGGCTTCTAAAATATACGAACACGCAATCGAAGAGCACCTGAAGCTCGGGATGAGGGAGCTGGTAATTGCATCTGTATGCATGTCCAATAAAGCACTGCTACTAACGGGAAAACGGCAGCCATATGAAGGAATCAAGGGGCTGAACTTCGTATAATTCAAGCTCATTAAATCGGTTGGCAAGCGACAGACGCTTTGGAGGTCCAAAGCGACGACCCACTTCTGGTCGAAGTGGGAGGTGAGGCAGGCGACAAGTAGGGCTCTGCGTTTCGGCGCATCCCCTCCTCATTTTCATTAAGAAAATTTGTGCATTTCTTCTACTTCTTTAGTTGTGGTTGCGTTGAACGGACCCTTGTCATCCCTCAATCTAATCATTCTCGGGAATCTTAAGGCTAAACCTTTGCCTTTTTCCCTTCCACAAGTGTGGATTGGAGAACGGGTTATGTTATCGTATGCAACTTCCACAACGTGCCTGGGGTGGACCCAGAAATCAGGTTCCATTTCATAATCTAAAGTAACTGGTGGGCGTTTGACCTTATCTTCTTCCAGCATTTTCTGGAATTTGGCCATCTCGTCTTCAGTGAAACCACTTCCTACTTTTGCGATTGTTTCAAACCTGGTGGTGTCGTCATTGTATACTGCTACGAGTATTCCGCCGAATCCAAACTTTGCACGTGCGCCTTTTCCGCGATAATAGCCTACTATTACTGCATCAATAGTGTCCATTTCCGTTCCATAAGATTTCTTGAGCTTTATCCATGCGAATTTCCTTTTTCCTGCGGTGTAGGGAGCTTTTAGGTCCTTTGCTATTATCCCTTCAAGCTTCATGCTGAGCGCTGCCTGGAAAAGAGAATTGATTTCCTTTTCTGTTTTTACGATGCGCATTTTGCTGGGCTTGATTGTTCCCTTCTGGGAGATAAATGATTCCAGTTTTTTTCTTCTTTCTAGGTAGGGGCTTGTGGTGCAGTCTTCCCCATCTAAATAGTGCAAATCAAATGCGAATACGTACAAGGGGTATTTGCTTGCGGCTTTGTCTAGGCCGTATTTGCGCCTGCGGTGCATTGTTTCCTGGAATGAATAGAAACGCTTATCCTCTTCGTTATATGCGAGTGCTTCCCCTTCGAATATTGCTTCTTTTGGCTTGAGTTTTTGAACTGCTTTTACTACATCCGGAAACATATGGGTCATTTTTTCCAATCTTCTAGAATAGATTTCAACTCTGTTTCCCTTCTTATGGATTGCAATTCGGAATCCATCATATTTGTATTCAACTGCGCATTTTCCAAGTTTTGCAATTATTTCCTTTGGATTTGCAAGACGCTCTGCCATCGCAGGCATGATTGGCTTGAAAACTTCAATCTTGAACTTCTTGATTTTAGATGGGTCTTCCAAAAAAACACGGGCAACATAGCCGATGTCTGAGGAGAGATTGTATGCACGTTCTATGGGTTCCCTCCAGGATTTGTCTCCTTCATGTGAAACACTTAGGGCATCCAGAATTGTTGGGTCTCCGACTCCTAAGCGGAGCTGTCCTAGCACAAACCTGGTTACGTATTTTGCTTCCAACGGAGTTGCATTATTATATACTTCCACAAGACGGTTAATTTTCATGGTTTGCGAACCTGTGCCTGTTGCTTTGGAAATCTTGAACATTGAATTGTAAACTGAAAGTATGCTGAGTGATTTCTGAAAAAGAGACTGCTGCTTCTTTTTTCCAAGGAGTTTTTCTGCAACCAAACCTAAATCCCCTTCTTTTTCGAATTCATGCTCAACCTTGCTTTTTGGGTAGCCTGAGGCTTTTCGGATTGCTTCCAGCACGAATTTTTCTCCCATTCCTAAATCAATGCCTTCGTATGGGGGACGGAGTTCTCCCTGGATTATATATGCAATTCTTTCCGCTTCTTCAGGGGTTGATTTTTCGAAAATTCTTGCAAGAAGGTTGGTCATTTCAAGGCGTCCGCTGCGCTTTTCGATTTCGTTGAATGCCTCTGCAACCTCCCTGAAACGCATGCAGGTAGAATGCATATAAGTAATAAAAATGCGCGCCCGGTGCCAAAAACCTGAGATAACTTAAAAAACATTTGCTGAGAATAGCTTGTCCAGATGAGTAGTGTGGGCACTGCTGGGCGACCGCCTGTAGACATTGGAAAAATACGTGAGTTTCTAGTTGGTGATAATCCCTGGCTTCAGAATGCTGCGATTGGTGCTATTTTTAAAACATCACATAATTATGGCTTGTCTTCAATTCCTGTGTGGAATGAGCTTTTTGAGGTTGCAGTAAAAGAAAGGGACTGGCATGCGCGGGAAGTCTGCCAGGAGCTTATTTACAAATACCTCCAGAACAATCTCGGAACTGGTGAGCTTTTCTACAAGATGCGCATTGAAGCTGAGAAAGAGCCTACCAAGGATGTGATTGGATTCTTCATTGCAGCTTCTATGATTGCAATACGACATGGATTCTGTGGGGAGGAACCTTTTGATGTTCTTGCATCCCTGGTGGAAAAGGATGAAAAGCCAACGCAGATGAGGGATGCCATTTTCCTGAATATACGGAGGGTGTTTGGCGCAAGTGGGGAATTCAAGGAAGTATGGGGGAAAATGCGACAGGCAATTGTCAGGAGAGAAGCAAAAGAGGAGATTTCTCAGCTCAGGAACCTGCAAGGGCTTATGAGACCACAGGAGAAATTGAAGCCCGGGCGACCTACTGTTGTACGTGCTGAGAAAGTTGTTCGGGCTTAATTTTAATACAAAAAAACACCAAAAACAACTTTTATAAAGTGTTTCTGCCCTAAAATTAACCTGGAGACTGCTTGGAAAGAATAAAAACATATTGGTGGCTTACGGCTTTTGAATTTCCAGACTGATTATAAATCCTTCCATAAATAAACACATTTAATGAATGCAGGAACAGTGCTGCCAGTTATTTCCCTTTCAGAGCAGACTGACGGGATTATCCCGGAAAAAAGGGGAGAACGCATAAGATATTTCAGTTATCTGTGCACAGAATACATAAAAACTGGAAAGATTCCTCCACAAATAACCCTGGGGAGAATAGCTGAGGCATTTCTGGCTACAGACTGGTTAAAACCGATGGAAACCCCTGAGATTGGCAGAATTGCTAAAATGTGTGATAGTAGCATGCATCCTTCAGAAACATATTCAATTAGATTAAGCCAAGGGGAACTGCTAAGCCTAAAAATTCAGATGCTCCAGCTAATTCTCTCTGTAATGAAAAAAGATTCGGGGCAGGCTGTGGACTTATTCCGGAAACTTGAGATGAATATGCAGAATTGCATTACTCCCGAGCTGGTTGCATTTGCAATGGGAGCATGCTATGAGGCAGTTGTGTGCGAAAAACCGGTGATGTTGGATTCGCAATTGAGGATACTTGCCAAGGTTATTTCAAATGAAGAAATTAATGTAGAAACCAGGATGCGCTGCCTTAGGATTGTTGATGAGGCAATAGAACACGGTGTGGATATCTGCTTGTTGCGGGACGCAGTTGCATCCCTGGCAGAGGGCAGGCAAAAACAAGCGGAAGGGCTCAGGGAAATTGCAGAAATAGTCCTGAGAAAAAGTATGGGCTATAATGTATTGCACAACCTGGGGCGTGGGGGAAATGTGAAAAAAAGGGCTGTGCTTAAACGGTTGCAGCAAAAAGGGGTTATCCCTGGCAAAGTTGTAGAAGTGAAAAGATAATCAGAGATATTTTTCATATTCCTTCTTCATCTTTAGTGCATCAATTTCCAGTTTCGGAGATTCTGAAATTATTACTCCCCCATATCCATTTTCTGCTAAAACCTTCATTAAGGGTTTGTAAGGAGGAGGGTTTTTTCCTTCTAATGGAAGGTGGTTTCGCTCTCCTTTTTCAGAATAATTTATGCAGGAAAAGTGTGCATGAAAATCCTTCATGTAACCTGGGATTTTCTTTTCTATGTGTACGAAAAGTTTTGAGTAATCGGATTCAGTTTTGCAGGGCCAGTCTCCCCTTGCTAAAAGGTGAGCGAAATCTATTACCAGCATTATTTCAGGTATTTTGTTATGGAGTTCGATGCATTCATCCAGCGAGCCATACTGGGATTTTTTTCCTACGGTTTCTGCACCCAGTTTTACTCCTTTTACGTTGTGCTTGCCCATGTGCGTTTTAAGCTGTTTGAATAACTTTTTTGTGAGTGTGAAGCATTCACCAGGGGTTTTCCCCTGGTAATAGCCGGGGTGAAATACTGCAACCCTTGCGCCTGCCCATGCACATGCCTGCACTGCCTGGAAAAGGTTGCGCTTGGTTGTTTCCTGCTTGGTTTTATCTGGAGAACAGCAGTTTACCCAATAGGGTGCGTGGGCGGATAGGCGGACATCGAATTTTTCGGAAGCAGGTTTGAGCTTTTTTGCATTTTCTTCTTTTAGTTTTACACCTCTTACAAATTCAAGTTCCATTGCACCCAATCCCAAATCATGAGAACATTCTATTGCTTCTAAGCTTCCGCCATTACATTGATGAGGAATCCCGGCTGAACCAAAGCGCACCTTTGCTTTTTTGGGCATGCATGAGTAACGAATGTGGGATTAAAAAGGCGAGTGTAATAAGTTACCCAAAATGCCAGAAAGGGGCACCTTTTAAATAACTATTATTCTTAACACCGTGCAATGGCACTGCGGAAGGTAGAGAAAAAAACAATTTCTCCTGGAAATGTATCAACCAGGCGTAGCCTTAGGGTTAGCAGGATCGGCAGATCTGCAAAAATGGAGCCTGAAAGAATGTGCCGTGACCCCCAAAAGTTAGCCAAATTCTTCCATGCAGCAGAGAACGGAGAAGTGGTGGAAGTAAAGCACTGGCTTGAGAAAGAGGGGGTGAACCCCAATGAAAAAAGGGAAGAATGGAGGGACACTGCATTAATGGTGTCTGCAGTAAAGGGATATACACGAACAGTGAGGCTCCTTCTGGAATATGGTGCAGACCCGAATGCAAGAGACCGCAACTTAATGACTCCCCTTATGCTCGCGGTGAGGTATGGAATGAGGCCCAAAATGATATATGCACTTCTTGATAATGGGGCGCGCGTAAGGGCAAGAAACATGCTGCTGGAAACCGCGCTTGATGAAGCCCGCTGGGCACCATGGCTCTATGAAGGACATCCGGAAACCTACCAAAAGCTTGAGCAGAGGTGGGTTGAAGAAGGGATGTTTTACAAAGTTGGGAAGTTCTTTTCTGGGAAGAAAGCTGAGGCTTAGATTATTCTTGTTGTCCCAAAATACCAAAAAATACCCCTTTTAAAGAATTGCTGTATATAGGTACTCTCTAATTGTGATTTTTATGGGAAAGGGAAGCAGAGGCAGGGTATCTTGGAAAAGGGAAAGGCAGATGAAAGTTAAGGTAAAGGAAAGGGAATTGCGCAATGGGCATGCGGAAAGACAGAAAGCTGCTGGGCATAGTCACGATCAAAAGCCGGGGACCGGAATAAGAAAGCCTCCTCTTGAGAAGGTAGTTGGGCCTGCAAAGGCTGAACCTGAAGGGATAACAAGGAAAGCGGAAACGAGAACTGACAAGGAAATACTCTTGGAACTCAAAAGACGGATTGATGAGTTGAGAAACTGCTATATGCAAAATGAAAGGCATGGGTTTGAGAGAAAGATATTGAAAATGATAGATGAACTTTCTGATGTAAATTCTGTTGACCACAAAGGGAGAACTGCACTGATATTATGTGCATGGGTAGGTTGGCCCATGGCAGTATTTAGGCTGCTTGAGTTGGGTGCAGACCCTACCATCAAGGATAATAGTGGGGAGACTGCAGCTGGGCATGCAGCATGGGCAGACCATTGGAGCATTGAGAACAGACTTAGAGAACTGGAAAGAGAATGGCATGCAGCAGAAAAAGAAAAGGAGGATACAAACCCGTGGAAAAATAAAACGGATAAAGAGAAGCTCCTTGAATTATCAAAAACAGTGAAAGAATGGAGAAAGGCAACGGGAATAGAGAGGGGCGAATTGCGGGATAATGCAATGATCATGTTGAAAGCTCTCGGTCATGTTAATGCTGCCTACCGTGGGAAAACTGCACTTATGAGATGTGCAGAAAAAGGGTTCCTTCCTGGTGTGAAGTATCTGATTGAAGAGAGAAACGCTGATCCTGGGATTAAAGGACGGGTGGGAACTGCAGAGGATTATGCACTGGTTGTAAGAGAGAGAGGATACCAGTATGTTGACAGTGTAATCAGATATTTGGAACGTTTGGAGTGAGAGGGCGGAGCTAGAAATGGGACTCGTGGATGATTTACTTTCTGTATGCTACATAGATATCTGCTTCAAGCATTGTTCCGTTTTCATAGAAATGATGTGCAAAATAAAGATTCCCTTCATTGTCCAAAGTGGGCTCACCTGCAAATTGGGAGACTATTAGTTGTGGTTCCTGCCAGGTTCCGTTTAGGTTTTTGGATTTGTAAATTGCAGGAGTTCCCAGATAAGTGCGGGTGAACCAAAGCTCGTCCATTTCTTCAGTTACAAATGGCCATCCTTCATATTCTTCGGTGTTTACTGATTCTACTGGTTCAGGGGGCTGCCATTCTCCATTAACTTTTTCGATAACGTAGATATCATAGCCTCCTTTGCCACCTTCTCGTTCTGAGTGGTAATACGTCTGCATTCCATCAGAGCTGATGTGCATTTCCCCTACTTCATATTCCAGATTGATTGGCTCTCCTGCGTTTTCCCAGTTGGACCATTTTCCATCCACCAATTCTGCAGTCCAGATGTCTAGTTCCCTCTTGTTTCCAACACGTGCTGAGCAGAACCACATTTTGTTTCCCTGCACAAAAAGACATCCATCCAGAGACAGGTCATCATTTAGGATTAATCTTTCCGGCTCCTGCCATTCCCCATTTACTTTCTTGGACCAGTAGATCGCGGTTACCCCATCAGTTAGTTGCTCCACCACAGGAATATTTGGATCTGGTGTGAACCAGACATAAAAATTATTTCCATCAGGAGTAATGAATGCGGAATCCTCTGCTCCTTTTGTGTTTATTGGGTAGGGCATAGGAACTGGCTCTTCATATTCATCTGAGTGAAGTATTGGGGGAAGCTTGTCTATTTCAGGAGTCATTTTAATTGCGTCTTTGGGGATTGTGGATTCTCTTGGATAGGTTATCAAATCAGATTCAGGCTCGGGTGCAGGTTCAGGACTCGGTGAAGCAGGAATTTTCGGGGTAGTTTCCTGGCAGCACCCAAAAAATAAAACCAAAAACATTCCAAGAAAGATTATCTTATTCATGTGTTCACTTCTTTATGAATATTCTTCCGTCTCCTTCTTCAATTGAAAAGGTTTTGGAGCTTTCTCCCGTTGTTGCATCGGTGTATTCCTCTTCAAAAACAATGGAGATGTTTTCGTGGGGGGAGCTTACAACAACACCGTTTTCAAACTCCCTCCAGTATGCACCACTCGTAGAATAATATACTCCAATCGGTTCTCCCAGTTCTGCATCATATTCAGAAAACCACCAAGCCTGCCCATGGTCTCGCGGGCCAAAATCATAAGTAAAGTATGTATTGTCGTTCAGAAGGCTTAGTGTGAGCCCAAGGCGCATCCTTTTCAGGTCTGTTTCTCCAGTATCATCGGTATCTACTGCATAAATTATGATGTAATCGCTATTTGCAGCTTCCAATCCTGTTTCGTAGTCTGCGCCCCATTCCCCAAGGAAATTTTCCATTACATACCCATCCATGTATTCTTTGTATTCATCAATGTCTTCATACTTTAGGCCTGCATTGAAAACCACTAATTTTCCCTGAGTGTTCTGCTCGCTGATTTCCTGCATAATCTCTTTTGTTGCAAAAAGCCATTCTTCATCGCTTATTGCATCAGGGCACCAGTATTGCTTTTCCACGACCATATCCACAATTATTCCATCATGCTGGGGCTGGTCAAGAACATTTTTGTAAAATGAAATGATTAGCTCTTTCCATTCCTGGCTGCGCGGATCCATTGAATATATCTCTTCGTGGCCCCATTCCTCAGATGCCCATCCAAACGCGCATTTTTCCCCGGAGGGTGTTTTCAGATACATGCTTTCTGTTATTTCAAGCGGGACTTCTTTTCCATGGCTTGCAACAGTTTCCAGAAATTCCATCCAATCTTTATTTCCCCAAATCCAGTTTGTGCTCAGACCTGCAAGAAGGAGGGAATTGGGAGTCTGGGATTTGATCTGGTTTGCTTCTTCTGGGGTAAACCAGCCTGCCATTACAAGCGAGTATGGTTTTTTGCTCTGGATGATCTCATCTTTTTTTGCAAGCCAGCTTGCAATTTTAGGATACTTGACTTCGGGTGCAGCTGCGGGCTCAATCTGTGGCTCTTCTGAAGGCTGCTCAAGGGGAAGCGGCTCGATGGGTTCTTGTTTTGTGCAGCCGCTGAACAAAAAAAGTGCAAATAGGAAGATTGCAATTAGTTTCTGCATAATGTTTGATTCCTGAAGGTGCTTAAAAGAGTTGTTTTTCTACAAATTACCAAAAACTGCACCTTTTTATTTATTCTGTTTCCTAAATATCCCCAATGGTCCAAACACAGAAAGAAACTCCGAGGAGAGAGAGCAAACCCGCACCAAAAATTCCCGATGTAGCAGAAGAGCCGCGAATTCTTAGCCCAATGATCCAAAAGACCCTGGATATAAATCTTTTGAAGGCTGCAAAAAGAAAAGAATGGAAAAGGATGGAAACGCTTCTTGATGCAGGTGCAAAGGCAGAAGAGAAAACTACGGCTGGATTTAGTGCACTTACTTATGCTGCTTCTGAAGGACAAACAAGGCTTGTGCAGAAGATGATTGATTCTGGGGTTGAAGTGAGCATAAAGAATTTTGCAAGCAGAACTGCATTTACTGAAGCATATGGTGGAGGGCATAAAAAAACTGCTGATTTGCTTCTTACTGTTGGGAAGCTTGGTGCTGGAAATAGTATAATTCCACTTCCACCCCTAACTCCTGAACAGGAAGAAAGAGTTGCTGATGCAATAGAACGCATTGTTTGGGGGGAGTAGGCAAGTGAGATGGAAGATCCTTTCTCCGGCTGAATTAAGAAAACGGGCAGTTGCAAAACTAGAGAAATGGAAAATGGCGAAAAGGATTGTTGAGAAAAAGGGAATTCCTGATTCTGCGAATCCTGCTTTTGTACTGGGAAGAAAAATCAAAAGAGTTGGGCTTTCGGAAGAGGAAAAAAAGAGGCTGGACTCTGAGCTTATCACTATTGTTCATAGTCTCGATACCGAAGGGAGGGAAGCGAAGATAAAAAGGCTTCTTGAAGCGGGGGCTGATGTTAATGTGCAAGATGAGAATGGATTGACTCCCCTTATGATTGAAAGCATGGCTGGCCATATTGGAAGCGTGACGGAGCTGATTATTGCTTATGGAGCGGAGCTGGATTTGCAGAATTTCTAAGGGGCAAGGGCGCAAAGAAAGGAGAAGAGTTGCCCTGAACGCCCTTTTTAAATATTATGCATGTAAATAATGGCTTGCCGGTGACTTATTATGTATTATGAACTAAAGACCGAGGATACTGTAAGAGTACCTCCAAGCATGCTGGTAATGAAGCTCAACGATGCAATCACAAAGATACTCCGGGATAAATACGAGAGAAGGATTTTCAAAGAGCTGGGCATGATTATCGCAGTGGAAGATGTGGATGTAGGAGAACAGGGGATTGTAATCCCTGGAGATGGAGGAATCTACTATAAAGTGCAGTTTAATGCGATTTCTTTCCTGCCGCATGTAAATGAGGTTTATACAGGACAAGTAAGGGAGATCGTAGAGTTTGGAGCATTTGCCTCAATTGGTCCTTTGGATGGACTTATACACATTTCCCAAATTGGGAATGAGAAATTTTTCTATGACAAAAAAACAAGGGCACTTAGCACAAAGAGGGGAAGAAGCCTCAAGAAAGGAGATGCTGTGCTGCTTAAGGTTTCAACTGTAAGCCTGAAGGGAACTACATCTGATACAAAGATTGGGCTTACTATGCGCTCGGATGGGCTTGGAGTAATGCGCTGGGACAAAGAAAAGAGAGAAGCAAAGAAAGCAAAGAGGGAGGCTAAAAAATGAAGGCATGCAGAAACTGCAAGAAAATGGTTGATGAAGGAGAAACCTGCCCTGCATGCCAGTCCGATGACTTGAGTGACAGGTTCACCGGATTGCTTATTGTGATTGATGCGGAAAAATCCGAGATTGCAAAGATTTCTGATGTGAAATCTCCAGGAAGGTATGCAGTTAAGGTAAAGTGATGGTTAAATTTCTAATTGGAAAAGAAACTGGTTTTGATGCTTTCAGTTAATCCGCTGCTTGGCACAAATATTGTCAAAACCGAGGGGCTTGGATCGATTTTAAGGAACAAGTTTTTAAACTCAATACAGCAATAGTATATACGCTTGGTGGAACAAAAATTGGGAAGCTGGGTGAACTATTCAAGAGGTTTTGACATGGGTAAAAAAAGGCGTGGAAAAGACAGGAGCATGACTTGTGTTTCCTGTGGGCGCGCAGTGCCAAGGAGCAAAGCAGTCGATTATGAAAGAAGGAGTTCTTTTACCACTGATTTCAGGGATCGGGAAAACGTTACTGCATTTTCAAGCACTACTGAATACTATTGCATAAGCTGTGCAAAGCACAGAAAGATTTTCGAGAAAAAGAAGAAACAAGCTGAACGAAGGCGAGAGAGAAGAGAAGGGGGGTTCTAGCGTGGAGCCCGTTGAGTTTAATGGAAAATCTTACAATGGAATAAAACAACAAATCGGAAACCTCCCACTGATTATTGTCCGCGCAAAACGCGGATACATTGCGTGCAGCTACGTAAACAAAGCCACTGCGGAAAAGGTAGGGGATGTTGCAGCATTTGTTTCAGGGGTAAAAGATTACTCTGCATTTTTTAAAGCGAAAATAAAGGAAACGACCTCGTGGGCAGATGACCTAGGAATACGGGAAGGAATGAGTGTAGGGAAAGCATTGGAAATAATGGATATGGAAAAATCCGATTAATCCTCTTTGTGCCTTAGGAGAAAAAGTGAAACTGCTAGCGAAAGCAATGCGAACGTTGTGAGAACACAGACAGGATCTTCCATTTCCGAGTTTGATATGCATCTGCTCTTTTCAAATGCGTACTCATCTTCATCTATTTCTTCGCAGATGCTCTCGTCCCTAAGGCGTTTTGCAATTGCATCCATGCAGTACACCTGCTCACGCTCAAGGATATTCTGGCTTTCAGAGGCTGACGTAACTGAAAGAATCTGGTTGCATGCATTGGTTGCATTCATGCGATTGTTCATAGCCGCATGGGCAAGGGCTGCATTATGCCAGCAGGTAACCGTTGCTTTCACTACATAATGGTCATCCACTACTGCAGGCGCATAACCCCATGCTGTCTGGGATGCAATCTCTTCCTGGGTTATTGATTCGCACTCCTCATCTGTTTTCATCTGGATGCAGCCGGTAAAAAGTAAGAGTAGCGCCAGGGAAAACATGAGTCCATTCATTTTCTCGCCTCGAAAAGCCACTTGAACGCATCGCGCTTGAGCGCTTTTTCGCAAAGTGATTTCGCAGAATGAGTTTTAAGGGATGCAGATGCGTTCTTTATCCAGTCCTTTACATAAGGATTGCCCAAATCCTGGTATTCCTTTGCCTGAAAAATGCACTCAAGCTTGTCTGCATCATTTACGATTTGCATTATTTTTTCATCTTTGAACGGACGCTGAAGATCTGGGAAGAAATTTAATGAGTCGTCTCGCGCTTTTTGCTCGTTCATGGTTGCGTATTTTTTTGCAACCAAGTGCAAATCAGTAGTAAGGGCTTCGTGCACATCATGGAGTAATGCTGCAAGGAGTACCCCTTCCAGATCCTTGATTCCTTCTTCCTTTGCAAGGAAATATGCAATGAGAGCAGTACGATAGCTATGTTCTGAGACGCTCTCTGGTTGTATCCCTACTGTTTTCCAGCCTGAGCGGTCTACATCCTTAAGGGATCCAGCCTGATAGAGAAAATCGATTATGTCCATTTTCATGCCTCCAGAGATTTGGAAACTATTTTTATGAGTTCCTGGGGTGGATGGCCGAGTTTTATGAGCTTAGTGTGGCCACGGATTCCCTTCCCACTTTCCACCGAAGTGAGAAGGCCGAGCATTTCCAGATCATTAAGGTAGCTGCGGTAGCTGCGCGCGGTCTTGGAAGATTTCTTGAGCCTTTTGCAGAGTTCTGAGTATTCTTCGTAAACTTCCCCTGAGAAAAGATAGCTATCCTTGGTTTCATCAAGTCTTGCATACTTGCTTCCGGAAAGGGAAAGCCTTGCAACTGCATATAGCACCATCTGATGGTTTTCAGGAAGTTTTTCGATTGCTTCCTTTACTATATCTAGCTCTACAAGTTCACGGGCGGATTTAACATCCTCATCTGTGAGCTTGTCTTTTTCGGATTCCTCTGCTATTTCTGCTGCGCGGGATAGGATCTTGAGTGCATATCTTGCATCTCCAGATTCCTGGGCTGCAACTGCACCTGCAAGGTTTATTGCGCCAGAAGTGAAGGCGTTTGGGCGGAAACCCAGCTCTGCGCGTTGCTTAAGGATTGTTTGGAGTTGGTTTGCAGTATAGGGTGGAAAAACCATTTCTCGCTCGTAGAGGCTAGATTTGCTCCTTGGGTCCAAATCCTCTTTGAAGAGGAGCCTATTGGAGATTCCAATTACTGAAAGGCCGCCTGCTTCGAGTTCATCATTTGCACGGGTAATCAGATAAAGAAGCTCATCAAGGTTTTTCACCATGTCTATTTCATCCAGGATTATGATTAGCTGCTTTCCATTGCCTACCCATTCAAGGATGCGCTCATAAATATGGGGAAGGCCATAACCTTGCTTGTCAAAGCCTTCCATTACTGCTTTTGCTACCTTGAGCATTACACGGTAGGGCTTGTTGTGGATTCTACAGTTTATGTATACGGTTCTAGAACTTCCTGCGGATTTTTCTTCGAATTTTTGGGTAACTTGCTTTACTGAACAGGTTTTGCCAGTTCCTGTTTTCCCATAAATGAAAAGATTGCGGGGTTTCTTTCCCATTAGTGCTGGAGCAAGCGAGGACATCAGCTCCCGTATCTGGTGGTCCCGAAAATGTAAATTATCCGGTATATAATGCGGGGAAAGAACGTCCCTATCCTTGAATATCCTTGATTCGGTTATGAATTCATCAAAAGAAGGCATATGCCCAACTCCAAACTAGATTAGTGGAAATGATTAATAAATCTATCTTCCGGTATTCTAGGATATTCGATAAAATAAGAAGGTATTTAAATTTGTTTATCTAAATAGGCTAACTCTCTAGACAAGGTGTTACAATGGGTATATTCGATAAAATTATGGGCGGAAAAGATAAGGAAGAAGTTCCTGACCTCGAGCATTATCTCGATTTGGAAGACGAAGGAGATGCAGTAAATCCCCCAGCGGACTTTTATGTGAAAAGGATTGAACTTAGAAATGAAGGGGATGCAAACCTTGCAATGAAGGAACTCACTTCGAAGAATATTATCATCCTGAATGTGCATGCACTTTCAAAGCAGCCCAACAGGCTCAAGACAATTATTGGCAAGCTCAAGATGACTTGTGAAAAAACAAATGGGGACATTGCCCTCCTTACCCAGGATCTTGTCATATTGACCCCATCAAAAGTTAAAATTGTCAAGAGCAAAGCTAAACCAAAAAAGAGGGCTTAGGCCTTCTACCCCCTTATTTTATTAATTTCTCTTTCTGTAAATTGAGTTATGCTTAATGTTACCTTTCTTGGAACCAGCGGAGCAGTTCCCAGTGCTTATCGTGCAATGCCAGCAATAGCTTTGAAGTATGATAAATTATTTCTGTGGGACTGTGGGGAAGGTTGCCAAAGGGAAATGATGAGAAATGGGGTAGGCTATGGGGGAGTTGAAGCAGTGTTTATTACCCATTTGCATTTAGACCATGTGATGGGAGTTTTTGGGCTAATTGAAACCGTGCGCATGAATACGGAGAGGAAAAAAATTACTATATTTGCTCCGAGGGGATTTGAGAGAATGTTAGCAGGGATAAGCCCTACAATGGGCTGGGAACCTTCTTTTCTGGATATTCGGGAGATGAAGGAGGGGGAATTGTACAAGGGTAAGGATTACACTATCTCCGGGTTCCATGTGAAGCACCAGAAAAGGGATGCATTCGGGCTGGTTTTCCAAGAGGATGACAAGAATAAGTTCCATGAAGCAAAGGCTAAGAAGCTTGGGCTGAAGGGGCGGATGTTCAAAGAGATACAGGAAAAGGGAAAGGTTAAGGTTGGGAATAAAACGGTTAAATTGGAGGATGTTTCCTGGGTGCGGAAAGGTATGAAAGTTGTGTATTCCGGGGATTCAATATATGATGAAGGGATTGCATCTATTGCAAAGGATGCGGATTTGTTGATTCATGATTCTACTTTTGGGGATGATTTGAAAGAGGAGGCGGAAATGAGGGGGCATTCTACTGCTAAGGAGGCTGCAACCATTGCGAAAAAGGCGAAGGTGAAGCAGCTGGTGCTTACTCATATTGGAGCAAGATACCGCGGGCCTGAGCTGGAAGCTGAAGCAAAGAAGGTTTTCAAGAAATCTGTTTGCGCAAAAGATGGGATGAAAGTTGAGCTGAAGCCTGAAAAAGGGGAAACAAAGAAGTAAAACTACTTCTTTGATTTTTCGTAATCTGCTAAGAATTGAGCGATTCCCTTATCTGTAAGGGGGTGTTTCCAAAGTTTCTCCATTACCTTGGCTGGAATGGTTGCGATATCTGCTCCGAGCATTGCGGATTCAGTTACGTGGATTGGGTCACGAATTGAGGCAACGATTACCTGGGCCTCGAAATCATAGTTGTCAAAGATTTCCATTATTTCTTCAATTAGGGCCATTCCATCCTGGGAAATATCGTCGAGTCTTCCTACAAATGGGGAAACGTAGGCTGCTCCTGCTTTAGCGGCTAAGAGAGCCTGGGAAGCTGAGAATACTAGAGTTACATTGGTTGGAATGTTCTTTTCCTTGAGAATACGTACTGCCTTAATTCCTTCCTTGGTCATGGGAACCTTAACTACGATGTTAGGAGCCCAGGTAGCGAACTCTTCTGCTTCCTTAACCATGCCGTCAGCATCTTCGGAAATAGCTTCTACACTAATGGGGCCGGAAACGATCTTGACGATTTCAAGGATTACTTCCTTCTGGTCCCTTCCGGACTTCATAATAAGTGAGGGGTTGGTTGTAACACCATCACATATTCCAAGCTCAACTGCCTTCTTTATTTCTTCAACATCAGCTGTGTCCACGAAAAATTTCATATTTTCACCCTTTTTTCTCTATCTCTTCTTTTACTATTTTAGCAATTCCTTTTGAATCTAATTCATATTTAGCCATGAGCTCCTGTGCAGAACCGGACTCGCAAAAGCGGTTGTAGATTCCATGCCTGCGGAGAATCGTATCGTTCTTGTAGGAAGAAAGAACTTCGGCAACTGCGCTTCCAAGACCTCCGACTACCTGGTGCTCTTCTGCTGTTACTATAAGTCCTGTGTTCTTGGCCATTTCCTTAATCTGAATCTCGTCTATGGGCTTTATGGAGTACATATCCACAACTGCTGCGGAGATGCCTTCTTTTTCAAGTTCCTCTGCTGCAAGAACAGACTGGTAGAGGATTGGGCCATGGGAGAGGATTGCAACATCCTTTCCTTCCTTATAAATATTTGAGCCACCGAGTTCCATTGGGGTTTCTGCATTGGTCATGGTGGGGATTTTTTCCCTGCTTGTGCGCATGTATCCTGGCATATTTTGCTCGTAAAGAATCCAAGTGGCCTTCTTGGCCTGTTCAATATCACAAGGAACAAGCACATTTATGTTCGGAAGAGAACGGATCATTGCAATGTCCTCAAGAATCTGGTGAGATGCTCCGTCCGGGCCAACCGTGATTCCGGTGTGGGATGCGTGGATTACTACCGGAACGTTGTTGTAGCAAATAGAGACACGAATTTGCTCCCAGTTTCTTCCTGGTGAAAATGCTCCAAATGCGGAAATAAACGGGCGCTTTCCACAGGAAGCGATTCCTGCTGCAACTCCTGCCATATTCTGCTCTGCGATTCCGATCTGTATGAATCTACTGGGGAATTTCTCTGCAAACCAATGAGTACGGGAGGATTCAGAAACATCTGCGGTGAGGGCCCATACATTCGGATCTTTCTCGCCGAGTTCTACAAGTGCCTTTCCGAATCCGTCACGGGTGCCCTTCTTTTCTTCAGGGTTTTTGTTGTAGGAAATTGCTGCCATCTGAATCACTCCTCCTCCACTTCGCGCCTATCAAGCTCGAGTATTTTGTAGGCTTCTGCTGCCTGTTCCTTTGTAGGAGATTTTCCGTGCCACTCAGTAAGGAATTCCATAAAGGGGATTCCTTTTCCGGGGATTGTGTGTGCAATAATCATTGTAGGACTTTCGTAAATTGCCTTGGATTCCTCGCATGCATCTATCAGACTTTTTATGTTATGACCGTCAACTTCAATTACGTGCCAGCCAAATGCGCGGTATTTTGCAACTATTGGCCCAAGTGGGTTTATTTCTTCTGTGAATCCGTCAATTTGGATATTGTTGCGGTCCATTATTGCAGTAAGATTTCCGAGCCCATATTTAGAAGCGAGCATTGCTGCTTCCCAAACCTGGCCTTCCTGCTGTTCTCCATCAGAGACTATTGTATAGACTCTCCAGCGTTTGCGCTCCTTTTTTGCAACAAGGGCCATTCCTACAGCAATAGAAAATCCCTGGCCTAGAGGTCCGGAAGAGTTCTCAATTCCTGGGAGGGAACCTCTGTGTGGATGGCCCTGCAATCTTGAACCCAGTTTTCTTAGGGTAAGAAGTTCCTCCTTGGGAAAATAGCCTGCATTTGCGAGTGCGGCATACATTACCGGACAAACGTGGCCGTTGGAAAGAACAAAACGGTCGCGCTCCTCCCAATTTGGATCTTTGGGGTCATGGTAAAGCACGTTGAAGTAAAGCGCGGTGAAGATGTCTGCGAGACCAATAGATCCTGCAGAATGGCCGGACTTTGCTTCTTCAAGCATCTGGATTACGTCCTTCCTTATCGTGTTGGCGATAAGCTTCAGCTTTTTTAGGTCATTTACTTTTGGGAATCTTCTTGGCATTTTTACGCCTCTTCTGCAAGTTTTTTGAGTTTCTTGATTGCTTCCCCGGGGTTATCTGCACGGAAAATGGTGCTGGCGCTTGCAAGTACGTTTGCGCCTGCATGTGCTGCACGGGGGGCGGTTTCGAAATTGATACCACCATCTACTTCGATTTCATGGTGGGGACAACACTCCCTGAGTCTTTCTATTTTGGGCTCGACTTCCTGGATATATTTTTGGCCATCGAAACCAGGGATTACAGACATTACAAGAAAACGCATAACGCGGTCTTTGTAAGGAAGAATATCTTCTAGGCGGGTTCCAGGGTTCAGGGAAATTGCAAGCTTTCCGCCCGCGGATTTGACTGCTTTTTCGATTTCATCAAAATGAGAGGGTGATTTTACGGTTTCCACATGAATCATATGAATGTGGGGGCCAGGAAGTTTGGCAATCCATTCCTCAGGGGATTCAACCATCCAATGGAGGGAATACTCTAATCCTGGGGGGAGGGGCTTGAGCTCCTCTGGACCAAGTGTTTTGTTTGGAACGAAAACGTCATCCATAATGTCAATATGTACTCCCTTAACATGAGGCTTGACTATTTCTAGCTGTTCCAGGAAGTGGCTCCTGTCTTTTACAAGAATTGCTGGAAGTATCTCTACTTCAGATTTTTGGCTAAGCGACATAATGCCAAACACACCCACCCAATGTATTGTAATTAAATTAATATGTTGGGCAGTAATTTAAAGGTTCCCTCTTTTCTTCGGCATCTGGCTGTTTTTTAAGCACTTCCGAACAAAATGGGGTTTGGGAGAACTTAATGCTTAATTATGCAAAACTTAGAGAAATGCAGCGATCCGAGATATCCTCTAGCGAATTATGTGTGGTGGAAGAGGACTTCTACTCTCAAGTAAAAGCATTCCTTGAGGAGAAAAAGGATGAGGCAATGGATTCCCAAAACCTTCTTGTGATTAAAGAATATGAGAATTTGCGCAAGATTGCAAAGGCAATTGTAAACAAGAGAAATGAGAAATTGGTTCTGCTTGCGCTCCGGGGGAAAAATGAGACTACCGGTATGACTAGCGAGGAAGCGGATTTCCTCGGGCATCTCTCCAGAGCGATTGAAGCAAATGAGGCCCAATTGGCATTTATTTTCGAGGAGAAAAACGGGAGTGGTAAAAAGGATAATATTAAAAGAGTTAGGCTACTCAAAGATATTAGCCCGTATAAAGGTTTAGACGATAACGTATATGGACCCTTTAAGACGGGTGAAGAAGTGGATTTACCATCAGAGGAGGCCAGATGGCTTCTGAAAGAGAAGATGGCAGAGCTGCTTGCATAGAAAAAAGGTGTTTTTTATGAAATTTCCAAAGGAAGTTAACACATACTGTCCGCACTGCCGGAAGCATGTAAAGATGAAAGTGAAGGTTGCGAGCAAGGGCAAGGCCAGAACTATGGCTATTGGTAACAGAAAGCACAAGCGCTCCCTTCTCGGGCACGGTGGAAAAAGAGCCGGTGAAAAGACTGTGAAGAAACAAGGAAAGAGGCAGAAATTAATGCTTACTTGCCCAGAATGCAGCAAGAAAACCCCTAGGGTACTAAGGGGAAGGACCAAGAAAAAGGTGGAAATACAGAGGTAATTATTATGACAAGCAAATTCCTAGTTGTAAAATGTGAGTGTGGAAATGAACAGAACATATTTAGCCATGCATCCAGCCCAGTAGACTGCAAGGTTTGCGGGAAAAGGCTAGCTTCCCCCTCGGGAGGAAAGGCCATCATAACCAACGGAACGGTTGTGAAAGAGCTGGAGGAGTGAAATGGCACAAAAATATCCTGCGAGGGATGAGCTGGTTATCGCTACAATAACTAAGATTATGCCCTATGGGGCGTTTCTTTCCCTAAAGGAATATGAAGGCGTAGAAGCGTTTATGCATATTTCTGAGGTTGCACCTCGCTGGATAAAAAATATTCATGAATTTATTTCAGTAAATCAAACGCATGTGGTGCGTGTGCATCGCATTGATTTGGAAAAAGCACAGGTTGATGTTTCCATAAAGAGAGTGAATGAGGAGGAGAAAAAGAGGAAACTGGAGGCAGTGCGAAGGAATACACGCGCTACGAAATTGCTTGGAGTTGCAATAAAGAATGCAAAATCCAAGAAATCCTTTGAAAAACTCCGGGAGGAGATTCTTGCACAATATGAGACTCTTTATGATTTTCTTGAAGATGTAAGGGATGAGGGAGATAAATCATTTGAAGGAATAGATGTAAAGGGAGCACTCCACGATGAGATTGTGGAGATAGTAAAAAAATCAGTAAAGAAACCGATTATTGAAGTAAGCAAGATTATCATGGTCAAATGCTATGAACCCGATGGGGTTGAGATAATACGCTCAACCCTTGGGAAGATAGATGCGCACTACCTTGGCCCTGGAAAATACAGAGTAAGGATTACTGCTGATGATTACAAGAGTGCGAACAAGAAGATGGACAAGCTAATCAGTTCTGTGGAAAAGGGCCTCAGTGGAAAGGATTATGAATTTTCCACAGAGGACGAAAAATGAAAAAGATGAACAAGTGCGTTTCCTGTGGGGAGTATACTCTAGAGGAAAAGCACTGTGAGGAAAAAACTATTTCTGCACACCCACCTAAATATAATCCTAACGATAGATATGCAAAGTATCGTAGGAAAGCGAAGGGGATTGCTGATGGATAAAACACTCATAAAGGAAAAAAGGAAAGTTAAGCTAAAAGACCCTGTAATGGTTACCGGACTTCCTGGAATCGGTCTGGTTGGGCAGGTTGCTGCAAAATACATGATCAAAAAGATGAAGGGGGAAAAAATTGCTGAGATTTACTCACCTCACTTTCCGCATCAGGTTCTGATGAACAAAAAAGGAGGGATGAGGCTGCTTAAGAATACGGTATACCAGGTGAAAGCGAAAAAGCGGGATTTGCTTGTAGTAATTGGAGATGTACAGGCTGTTTCAAGCGTGGGGCAGTACGAGGTTGCGGATGCACTTTTGGATTATGTACAGAAACTTGGAGTGAAGCTTGTGATTACTATTGGGGGGTATAGTACCGGAAAGGTAGAGAAAAGCAGGAGAATATTTGGATCTGCAAACAACAAGAGACTTAAGAGAGAGTATGAAAAGAAAGGAGTTGTGTTTGGGGAGACTCGCGGATCTATTGTAGGAGTTGCGGGATTGCTTCCAGGGCTTGCTAAATTGAGGAAACTGGATGGGATTTGCATCATGGGAGAGACTCATGGAAGTTATGTGGACCATACATCTGCAAAGAACGTAGTTGAGAAGCTTGCGGAATTGCTGGACTTCAAGATAGATATTTCTGAGCTTGAGAAAGAAGCTCAAACTAGGGAGAAGGTCATCAGTAAAATCGAGAAAGAAGTAGAGCACCAGATGGCTGGAAGCCAAAAAGACATTACGTATATTAGGTGAATTTATGAAAGGACAAGTATCCGCGGAGATGCTGATATTACTTGCGGTAGTTATTGCGATTGTTGCAATTGCCGCAGTGTATCTGATGGATTTGGGCAAGAGTGCAGGAGAACAGGTCCAAGAGCAGGGTAAAGATGTGCTTTCGGATGTAAATGAGCTTTCCAAGGGGGATGCAGGAGACCCTTGTGTTGATGGTGAAGACTGCAAATCCGGAAGCTGCTCGGACAATAGATGCTCATGAAAGGACAAGTGACTGTTGAGTATCTACTTCTGTTTTCAGTAGGCTTAGTGCTGATTGCGTTTTCTGTTGGGGCTCTTGTTGTTATTAGAGATGCTGAGACTCAGCTTACTTCTTCTGAGAAAGCTAAGATTGCTGTTTCTAGTTTGAAGAGTGCTGGGGATGAGGTTTGCGCTTTAGGAGATGGGAATTCCCGGATTGTTGGGCTTGGATGGGAAGTTGATCTTGAGTGCTCTGGAGATGTGATTAAGGCTACTGTGGGGGAGCAGAGTGGGGTTGGTGATATTGAGCATTGTGATGTTTCTTGTTATGAAGATGGGGATAGATTTAGTGTAAGCAATGTATATGGAAGGGTGGAAATAGGATCAGCTTCTTGATTCAATCCAGAATGTGAGGTCAGGGTGGACCTTTTGTATTTCTTCAAGCATTCCTTTTGCAATTTCCCTTATTGTAAAATGAGCCCAGGGGGTTGAGCGGAGCCGTATGAAGTGGTTGAGCTCCCTTAGGTTCAAAGTGGCGAGGCAGCGGCGGTAGTGCGCATTTGTGGATACATATCCAGCTGCATATGGGAAATCCTGCTCCATGTCCTTGAAGGCTTCTGTAGCCTTTTCCAGGGCTGCTGTGTATTCGGATTCCAATCCAGCTTTTTTGATGTCTTCAGGAGTGTGGTGGCCTAAATGCACTGTGGGGTTCTGGGTTGTAAGGGTGAGCATCCTATGTCTCTTGAATTCTGCGTATGCGCCCTGGTCCATTACTAAGTCAAACGTGTAGTAGGCATGCTCAAATTCGCGCATTGGAGGCTCCTTTGAGAGTTTTTCAAGGGCTTTCTGGATTGTGGATTTGCGCTCTTCCTGGTTCATTTTTTTGGAACGGGATTCTGCATCCTGGAAGGAAAGGTCAGAGTATTTGTAGAGGAAAGATGCAACTATTTTTTCGAGTGCGTCCTTTTCGTAGGCAACTAGCTCAACTTTCTTTTCGAATGGGGAACGCTGATCCCAAAGTTCTGAGTGGAACTGGATTCCGGTTTCTTCGAGGTATTCACTAGGCTTCGGTTCTCCTGTGAGGGTTGGAAGGACTTCCCTGGATGCTTTCTCCATTTCCTTTGCGATTTCGCGGACTTCTGCGAGCGGGGAGGAAAGCATCTTTCTTAGTGCATGCATAAGCGTGCGGGAATTGAATGTGATTCCTACGTTTGCGAGAGTAGCGTTGGGAAGGAGGAAACGGGCATTATCTAATGCCATGAGCTTGAGATTTGCTTCGTATTTCTTTTCGGAATCCTCTTCTTTCTTTGGAGTGGATTTGCGGTAGTATTCAACCATTCCTGCGAGAATTGAATCGTAAGTGGAAAAAAGAAGGTTGATTGTTTCCTTGTATGAATCTTCGTACTTGGTTCCTTTGAACTCTTTTGGATAATAGACGTGCTCTTTATCTAGTTCTTGGTAACGGGTGGATTTTTCCGTGTAGGCTCCAAGACGATTGCCTTCTATGCATTCTACTGAAAGGCGGGAAATATTTTCTGCTGCAATATGGAGGGAAGCGTGCTCTGCAACGCTTCCATGGCCGAATTTAAGTACCCAGGTCTCATGGAATTTCTTTGTGGATTCGAGATCAAGTTCGGAAATTATCTTGTCAAAAGATTCGGGGCTCCTGCTGGTTTTTGCAAATGCAACAGAGACCATTTCTTCTGAATAGCCCTTTATTGGATAGACTCTTCTCTTTGTCATTAGAACACACCCGCACAGAAAACAGATTTGTAAGGCGAGGTTTAAAAGAATGGGGGATTTCTACCCTTTCACGAGGAAGTCTTTGGGGGTCGTTCCGTTCGGGAAAAAGAATCCTGTGGGTGCACGGATAGGGAAACCAACTTCATTTGCAGCGCGCATAAGCTCTGCAAGCATTAGAGGCTGGTCTATTTCCAGAACATAGTAGTCTCCAAAAGCCGAGTTCTCCTTCTTCAAGGTAAACTTGTGCTTCTGGAGTACTCCAGAGACCCTTACTTTTATCTCCACATCGCCCTGTTTGATTATTTTTTTGTCCATTGATGGGGTGTGTGAAGGGAAACCCTTTTAAATTTAAGGTTGTTCGGGAGTGGCCGAAAGGAAGGTGCAATATTTAAATGGATTAATTGAGTGTGGAGTTTATGTACAGGAACTTGGTTTTTGCAGTTTTGCTTTTGCTGATTGGTGTTAACTATTCGCTCTGGATAAGCATGAGTCCGGAATACATGCCTGGGGAAATGATAAGCTTTAGCATAGATGGAGCACAGGGAGTGCTGGTTGTAGATGTGCTGGATTCAGAGGGGGAAAATGTTTTCCATGAAGTGCGCACTGTTGAGCGAGAAGGGGAAGAGGAATACTATTATTACTACTCATATGAGACTTTTGAGCTGGAGCTTCCTTCCGGAGATTATACTGTAATTGCAAAAGATGGTGAAGAGGAGGAAAGCGCTGAGTTCCGTGTGAGCTCAGTAGGGATCATGGCTGTTTTGGGACCGGAAGGAAAGGGAATGTTCCTGCACAAAGAAGATGGGAGTCCAGTTGAAGGGGGAAGAATACTACTTACATACAACAAATCTGGGGAAATTGAAGTTCTTGATACTGTTTCTGGAGTTGGAGGGGTTTTCAGCTTTGAAACTGAAGGATTGGAGAACATACGCGGAGAATATGGGGGAGAATCTGCAGAAATTGAGATTTACCAGAACTATTACCCTGAGCCATACTGGGAAGATTATGAAAGGCATACCAGTTATGTGTTTAGTGATAAGGAGCTTTACCAGCCAGGGGAAACGGTACATATTTCATCTATAATTTTCAAGCAGAATGAGACCACGTATGAAACTGTTTTGGGAAGTTTTACAGTAGAGATAAGGGATCCAAACTACAATACGGTTTATTCCAAGCCTATAGGCTCTGTGAACTCCAGGGTAACTGTAGACTTTCCAATTGATGAAGAGGCTCCGCTTGGATGGTATTCAGTGAACATAATGAAGGGAGATAATTATGCAGGGTGGTATAACTTTGAGGTGCAGGAGTATAAGAGGCCGGAAATAGCTGTGAGTTTGAAGCCAAGGGAGGAAGTATTTGTAGTAAATGAAACGATTTATGTGGATGTGAATACTGATTATTATTTTGGGGGAGCTGCGGACGCGGAAGTGAACTTTGAGATTTATAGAAGTCCTCATTATGTTCCATATTATCGGGCGTACTATTGCATCTGCCCATGGTGGAGCGAAGAGTTAGTTGCAGAAGGGATTGTGTATACAAAAAATGGGATTGGGACGGTTGCGTGGAACGGAACTAATGTAACCGGGGATTATAAGATTAAAGTTTCGGTTACGGATGAAAGCGAGATTGTAACTGAGGCGGAGACTACTGTTTCT
Organism: Microcaldota archaeon; assembly: GCA_030613375.1. Classification (GTDB taxonomy): domain Archaea; phylum Micrarchaeota; class Micrarchaeia; order Anstonellales; family Bilamarchaeaceae; genus CAIKOA01. Next base: position 1,447 of record JAUWMC010000001.1, on the reverse strand, counting down.
GTGCTGGAAGAGATTAATCTGGATATTCTTGTTCCAGATATGGAAGCGAACAAAAGCGGAACGATTACTGTCCTTGCATATGATGAGCATGATGAGGCTCTTGAAGTAAGCGGGAATGTGAAGATTTACTTGGGGGAGGATTACTACTATTATGTAGATTATAAACAAAAGGAAAATGAGAGCGCTGTTCCTGTTTTTGAGTCTGAGTTTTCAACTGTGGATGGAGCTTATAGCTTTGAGTTTACTCCTGAGGAATACGGAAGCTATTACCTTATTGTGGAAGCGGATGGGGCTAAAACTACGCAATACTTCTATGTGTCTGAGTGGAGCTGGTGGAACTGGAACTATCTAGATGTGCAGTTGGATAAGGATGAGTATTCTAAAGGGGAGGGAATTGAGGCTACGGTAACTTCTCCGATTGGAGGGAAGTTGATTGTAGTTTCCATGGGAAGTGAGCCTTCAATTGAATTCTTTGAGATAAGGGCTGGGATTAATTCTATTGTGCTTGAGGCTGATGAAACAAGCAACCTGCAGCTTTACGTGATTGAAGATGGGAACAAATATGGAGGTTATGGAAACTATATGGTAAGGGGAAATAATTGGATTCAGGTTGAGATAGACCATGAATCTGTTTATGGGCCTAGGGATATTGCAAGACTTGTGATTAATGCTGAAAAGGCTGGCTCTAGATCTAATGCTGCTGCATCAATTGCGATTGTGGACCAGGCGATTATTGATTTATCTGGAGCGGATTGGAATGATATTTACAAGTATTTCTACGGGTATCCGCAGGAAAATTACCAGGTGAGATTTAGTTGGGAAGATACATACTACTGGAGAGGGGGAATGATGGATGGTCTTGTGTATGCTGAGGCAGGAATGCCTGTACCTGAAGCGGCATTTAATGGGGATGCAGAAGCGAAAAGCAAGGAAGAGATTGAAGTGAGGGAAAAATTCATAGAGACTGCTCTTTGGATTCCGTACATTATTTTGGAGAATGGAAAGAAGGAAGTGCTCTGGCATATTCCGGATACGCTTACTACCTGGAACATTACTGTAGTTGCAAATGAAGGGACTAGTGTGGGAATGGGAACTAGCTCTGTACTAGTAACCAAAGATGTAATTGGGAGGATGAGCCCTCCTGCAGGATTGGTTGTAGATGATGCTGCAGCAATTCCTGTAAGTATATTCAATTATGGAGAAGAAAGAGAAACCTTCAAGGTTACGCTGGAAAGTAGCGAGAATATCTGGGTTCTTGGAAGCCCGATTAGATATGTTAGTTTGGAAAGCGGGGAATCACATTCGATGTATATTCCTGTAAAAGCAATTGAGCGTGGGGAAGGGGAACTTACGCTTTGGGTTGAAGGGGGAGAAGGTGATGCTGTAAAACTTCCTTTGGAAGTGAAAGCGCTTGGGGTTGAGATTACCCATGGAGAATCTGGGGTTG
>JAUWMC010000080.1 GCA_030613375.1 Microcaldota archaeon | reverse complement strand
AGCATTGTGCGCTCAAGCTTCAAATGTTTGGGGAATTCTTTTAGCGCGAAGGCGTAATCCCCTGATTCTAGAAAGTGGGAACGGGCTTCCCTTGCACCTTTGTGTTCCTCTTCCCCTGCTTCTGCAAGAAAGTGCATTGCAGCTTCTTGAAAGCGTTTCCTCAGGATAAGTTCTCCTATGCGGTGGGTATTCTGCCTTGTGGAGCCAAAACGTTGCGGGCCAAAATAGTTTGGGAATTTTCCATCCAATTCAGAAAGGATTATGGAAACCTTTTCTTCTGCGCCTTCGGAATCCCCGTTCCATACAATGCGAAAACGATTTCCACGCAAATCACCGAGCTGAACTTTTTCCTTTGCGCCCCATGCCCCATTAATCTGCAAGTCCATAAGTGCAAGGGAATTAACACTTTCCTTGGGAATACCAAAAACCGAGACACGCTGGGTGGTTACTGCAACCTTATCTTTTGTGCCTGCATAGCTGAATCGTTTCTGCCCAACGCGCAAAGCCTTTGCAATGCGCTTAAGTGCAGAAGAAGTACTCCAGTCTTTTTTCTGCAAAATAAACTGGGTGTATTTTTCTCCGGAATCAGGATACTCCAAAGTTTTGTAGAGCTCGAGAACCGTGCCGTCCGGGGTAATTTCCTCAACCGTGAAATCCTCAGGGGAACGTTTTATGTCCCCTCCGATTCCTTCAGATGTTGAGAGGTATGACCACTCAAAATTCATTTGTTTTCTCCCTTGTAGACTCCTTGGTAGGAATCTTTTGCGGATTCTGAAAGCTTTACGAAAACAAGCTGGCCTATTTTCGCATCCTTCTTAAGTTTTGCGCCATGTGGATTGGAAACAATAAGGAGCGCTTCGCTCCTTCCTTCGTATCCAGGGTCCCATACTGCACACTCAAGCGTAATTCCTGAGCGGAGCAGGGAAGAGCGCGGAAAGCATAGTGCTGCTGCGTCCTGCGGAATCTTTACATATTCATTGAAAATTACTTTATAGGATCCTGCAGGAATTGTCACCCATCCTTCTTCAAATGGAATCTCCTCCACATCACTTATCTTCCTTTGGGAATTATCAAAATCAATCTGCCCGTGGGAAGAAAATTTAAGAATTTTATTGAGGGTTACGTCCACACCTGCAGGTTGGAACTGTGAATCCCCTACATGATCAGAAATAAAAGAATGAAGAAGATGTTTTGGAAGGATCATTCCTTCTCATCCTCTGCATAGATGTAATCCCAGACCATGAGCTTGTAATCGAAAAGCTCTTCGGGCTTGAAGAAACGCGCAAGCTCTTTTTCTGCGGTTTCAGCAGAATCAGAAGCATGTATTGTGTTCCTTCCGGTACTATTGGAGAAGTCTCCGCGAACCGTTCCTGCTTCAGCCTTCCTTGAATTGGTTACGCCTACTATTTTGCGCACCACTTCAATTGCTTCCTGGCCTTCAACCACGAATACAAGAATCGGATCAGAGGTCATGAATTTTTCAAGTCCTGGGTAGAATGGCTTGTCAACAAGGTGGGCATAATGCTCCCTTGCAAGTTCGGGGCTTATTTTAATCATCTTCATACCGATGATTTTGAGGCCCTTGAGCTCAAACCTTGCAACAATCTGGCCTACAAGCCCGCGCTGGAATGCATCTGGCTTGACCAGAACTACTGTTTTTTCCATAGCCATTGGATCACTTCTTTTCAGGCACACCCTGAGACTCGTTTGTGGGGGTAGATGCTCGGGGTGTGGTGGCCTTAGATTTAGCCTTCTTGGTCTCAGAGGGATCTTTCTTCCTCTTTACCCATGCGGCCTTCTTTCCTACTCTCTTAAGGCCAAGCTGGTTGTTCCTGCACTTGCTGGAACAGAAAAAGAAAGTGGTTCCATCCTTCTTTGAGAAAAGATAACCTGCACCTTTCCCAACCTCTTTTTGGCAGAATGCACATCTCATTTCATTCACCTTGCCCGGATTTCCCTGGCTTCACGCTCGGCTTCGAGGAGCATCAGGATCATTCCCTTCTTCACCGGGCCCTTTACATTCCTGAGGATAACCCTTCCTTTTTCCGGGCCTTCAAGAACCTTGCAAAGTACCTGGTAAATCTCTCCGTAAATGCCGGTCTTGGCTTTGATTTCAACAACTTCAGCTGGTGTTCCCTGTGAGTTCATTAGTTAGCACCTACTCTTTTTTCTCTTCAGCCTTAGGTTCTTCTTTCTTCTCCTCGGCTTTGGGCTCCTCTTTCTTTTCCTTTGGCTTCTCTTCCTTCTTTTCTTCAGCCTTAGGTTCCTCTTTCTTTTCTTCCTTTGGAGCCTCTTTCTTTTCCTCCTTGGGTTTTTCTTCCTTCTTTGGCTTTTCCTTCTTCTCTTCCTTTGGGACCTCTGCAGTTGGTGCACTGGCCTTCGGAAGTCTCTTAAGGATACCTTGAAGGAGCTCTGCTGCGCCTCCTGCATCTTCGATTGCAATTGTAGAAGTTCCTACTCCGATTCCCACTGCACCGCCAAGGTCCTTTTTGGTCTTAACGTATGCATAAGGAATGCCCTTCTCTTCACAGAGTGAAGGCATGTGGATTATGATTTCCTCTGGCTGAACATCTTCCGCCATAACTACAAGCTTTGCAAGCCTGCGCTCAACGGACTTTGTTGCCTCATTAACACCCTTGCGGAGCTTTCCTGTATCTTTTGCAACGGAAAGTGCCTCAAGTATATTTGTCACTACCTCATCTGGGGTTTCATATTTTACATAACTCGCCATATATTCACCTCATATCATTGGCTTAGGAGTAAATGAATAGTAAGATTTATAAAAGAGAAAGAAAGGGAAAAGGACCTACATCTCTTAGTCCTTAACCCTTCTTTTTTTCTTTTTTGATGCGAGCACATAAATTATCGCAATCAGAATCAGGAGGAACAACAGTATCCATAGTCCCCGGATAATCAGGTCCCAGATTGATTCTCTTGAGAGAGCAATGAACTCATCTTCTGCTCCCAGGAATCCTTCCTTGTTGGCAACAACAATGTACTCCCCAGGTTGCTCAGGAATAAATTCCAGCTGTCCGTTCTCATCTGTAATGCCGGCTCCAACCTGAATATTTCCAACATATACTGTTACTTCTGCATTGGGGACAGGGTTGCCATTGGCATCAGTTACGTTGATTGTAATCTCTTCCCCTGCATCGGTTTCATCAGGAACATCAATGTCCAGCATATATTCGCATTCACATTCATGGGTTTCCAGGTTACAGGTGCAGTCTTCCCCATAAAGTTCAATGCACTCGGCATCTGCACAGCATTCGTATTCAGTGCATGTGTGGTTCGCGACTACTCCGCATGGGCACTCTACCTCTTCACAGGTTCCCTCTGCGCAGTATTCATTGTCCGGGCAGTCAGGGTTAATTATGCATTCATCCTTGCATTCACCATCTTCACAGGTCTGGCCTTCTTCACAGTCTTCATCTGTGATGCAGTCAGCACATTCGTTTTCGGGTGTGCAGACTTCGCCGTCTTCACAGTCTTCATCTGTGATGCAGTCAACGC
>JAUWMC010000089.1 GCA_030613375.1 Microcaldota archaeon | reverse complement strand
TTCTCAGGGGACCGGCTGCTTTTGCAGCAGCAGCATAGGCTTGAGAAACTCCTTCAGTTACATCTGTAGGCCAGCGTGCTGAGCCACAGATATAAATTCCGTCCATGGCAAATTCTACAGGGCGGAGCTTCAAGTGTGCTTCCAAAAGGAAACCAAACTCATCTAAGGATACTTTAAGCATTTTGGAGATATTCTGGTTATCCTCAGCAGGAATAAGCGGAGTAGTTAGAACAAGCATATCACAGGTAAGTTCTATTTCCTTTCTCCATAATTCATGGTAAACCTTTATATTTTCAACCTTTTCATCTCCGATAATTTCGGGAGGCCTTTCTAAGCTATATCTAATGAATCTAACCCCTAGCTCCATGGCTTTTCGATAATAGGTCTCAAAGTCTACACCATAAGTCATGAGGTCTCGGTGCAGTATCCAGACCTTTGCCTTTGGATTTGATTCCTTGATAAGGAAGGCGTTCTTAATTGCCGTCATGCAGCAGATTCTGCTGCAATAAGTTCTCTCAGGAACCCGAGCTCCCACACAATTGATCATTATAACATTCTGACCCAAGGATTTCCCTTTCTTCATTCGCTCCTCTAGTTCCAGCTGAGTCAGTACATTGTTCATCTTCCCATAGCCATATTGACCCGTCGGTTTTAGCGGCTCAGCCCCGACAGCTACTATAATTGTACCTACAGTGAATTGTTCTTCTTTGCCCTTCCCATCCAGATTAATATTGAAGCTACCTATAAATCCAGTCACTTGGCTTACTCTGGTTAAGAGATAAGTCTTGATCTTGGGATGGCTTTTGATCTGTTCAACAAGTGGTTTGATTAACTTCACTGCTTCCTGATTTATAGGGAAAAGTTTATTAATACTGCGGAGAGTTCCACCAAGTTCCGGCTCCTTCTCCACCAAATGTACATCAAAACCTTGATTGGCCAAGTTTAAGGCTGCTTCCATTCCAACAATTCCTCCACCAATCACCAATACCGAAGGAGCCACCTTCATTTCAATCTCTTCCAACGGCTGCAGCAACCTGGCTTTGGCCACCCCCATCCTTATCAGGTCTTTAGCCTTTTCCGTAGCCTTCTGGGGCTCACGCATATGCACCCAGGAGCATTGGTCTCTTATGTTAACAAACTCGAAAAGATATTTGTTTAAGCCCGCTTCTTCACAAGCAGCTCGGAAGAGCAGCTCATGGGTTCTGGGAGTACAGGAAGCTACCAGGACCCGATTTAAATTGTATTCCTTTATCCCTTTCTTGATTGCCGAAATCCCTTCCTCAGAGCAGGTGAATAAATTACGCTCAGCATGCACTACATTTGGTAGCTGCTTGGCATATTCAACAGCGTCCGGGACGTTGACATACGCCCCAATATTTATACCACAATGACAAATAAAAACTCCAATACGAGGATGAGAAAGATCTTTTTCTTCCATGGCCCTTACTTGCCTCCCGCTATAGCTTCAGCAGTTCTGCCTGCTGCCCCTGAGGCTTGGGTTACAGAATCCGGGATATCTCGAGGACTATGGACATAACCACAGGCAAAAATGCCCGGGCGTGTAGTATCCAGCGGTCGCAGCAATTTATCTGGTATTTTTACAAAGCCTTCTTCGTCTAACTCTATGCCTAGTATTTTTGCCAATTCATTTTTGATTTGAGGAACCATGGCTTGGGCAAGAACCACCAGTTCCGCCTCAAAGCTCTTTACTTCTCCACTGGTGGTTTCCTCATACCAAATAATAGGGTTATCATTCTCGGAATTAACTTCAATCCTGCCAGGACGCCCCCTGACATAAGTCACGTTGTATTCCTTTTTAGCCCTGGCAATGTATTCCTGAAACCTTTTCCCTACAGCCCTCATATCCATGTAGAAAATGGTGGATTCTGTCCCCGGATGATGCTCGAAAGCCAGCATTGCCTCTTTGGTGGCGTGCATGCAGCAGACACTGGAGCAATAAGCTTTATTCCTGAAATCCCGAGAGCCAACACATTGGATAAAGGCTATATTCTCAGGTATTCTGCCATCCGAAGGACGCTTAAGTGCTCCCATAGTGGGTCCGGAAGCAGCAGTCAATCTCTCAAATTCCATCGCAGTAATCACGTTCTTCATTTTTCCATAGCCGTATTCTGTTAGCGCTGAAATATCGTATAGGCCGATTCCCGAAGCGAGGATTATCACGTCTACCTTTAGTGCAACGTTTTCATCTCGCATCGTATAGATTATCGCTTTAGGCTCACATCGCCGTTCACATTCGTGGCATTCTATGCATCCTTCTATCTGTTCAGCGAGACAGCGTGAAGATTCCTCGATGGCTTCCTCTGAAGAATATCCCAAAGCCACTTCACGAAAGTCTTGCACCCTCTCCTTAACAGGTTCTTCCCTCATCTCCACCTTATTTCTGGAAGGAAAGCGTCTTTTTCGGTCCTCTATCTCTTGTTGAGAAAATTTCTCTGGTTCCTTTGCCGGTTCATCACCCTCGATAGGTTGTCCATTCAAATATTGGTG
>JAUWMC010000075.1 GCA_030613375.1 Microcaldota archaeon | reverse complement strand
AAGGCAGAGTGGTGGATATTTCGAGGCGATTATACAGCTTCGTGGCCCTCCAGGAAGGATAAAAAAGGCCTACTGGACCATCAAGAAGATGATAGGCAATAAAACATTTTTGACTAAGGAGGAAGAAAAGAAGGAGGGGATGGATTTGTATGTAGGAAGCTCCAGCATGGTAGTTGAGATGCTTGCAGAGCTTAAATTAAAGGCGAAAATAACTAAGACGCTTGCTGGAGAGAAAGAAGGAAAAAGGGTTTACAGAACTACTTTCCTTATACGCCTCTGATTATTTGATTAGCTTTAGGGCTTCTTCTATTCCCGGAAGATTTATTAATGTGGTTTTGAAGCGGGCAACGAGCATGAAAGCTGTTGCCTGGGCTGCAGTTACTCCGAACAATGAGAGGACGAGGACGCCTCCGGCTTCGCTGAAACCCAATCCTGCTAAGGTTGGGGTGGGAACGAATTCAAGCATTGTTGCAAGTGGCTGGAAAAAGAAGTAAAATGCTTCTTCCGGATATGGGAAATTTAAGGTCATACCTAGGGAAAGGGCTACTGCATACCAAGAGAGTGCTTTGAAGGTCCATGTTATGAAAAGGAGGAGAAGTAAGATGGGGGTTTTCTTGATTACTACATCCGAGTGGTCCTGGACACGGTGGAACATTGCGTAAATCTTTCCTACAAATGGCCAGTTTTCTGAGAACCTGAAAAAGTTTAGGAACTTTCTGGAGTACATCAAGAGGAGCATTACCAGGAGAACAAAAGAGAGGCCTGCTATTCCCAAGTACATTATCCAGCCGTTTTCAATTCCTGCATATTCAAGCAGGAAAAGAATTGCAAGACCTCCTACCACTATTTTGAAAATGAAATCATATGCCTGTGGACCTAAAATTGCAACTGTAGCTTTTTCTGAGGGGATTTTGTAGTTCTTGTGCATTACTAATGCGGTGGCAAGATAGCCGCTTCTTGCTGGGGTGATGTCGGAAAGGAGCATTCCAGTAAGGTGGCATTTGAATATTGCAAGCCAGGAAAGCGGGGATTTCATTTCATCCAAAAGGATTTTCATCCGGAAGGTCATCATCAGGTACATACCCAAGAGAAGGACTATGGAGATGAAAAGCCAGAATAGATTGATATTTACGAGTGCATCTATGAATTCATTGAAGCCTACGAAGTGGAGCAGCGCTGCAACTATTACTAGGGAAATTATTACATCGAGCGCTATTTGATATTTATTCGTAATGAACTTTTTCAAGAAGGCTCACCCGGAGTGATTTTGGTTGGGAGATTTTAAATGCTTTTGATTGCGGATGCTAGCCCAGGATTTATTTCTTTCAGTTCGGAAAGGATTTCATCACGGTTGGAACCATGCTTTGAAAGGATTTGCTCTGCATAACGGAGATCGGATTCCCCATATTCATAGTGAGATTCACCCGGATCATCTATAACTTCTGGGAGAGAGCAGGGGCCATGTGCAGGGTCTCCTCCTCCAGCAGCGTAATCTTCATATGTTCCGGTTTTGTATGTAGGCTCCCTGTCCACCACTTTTTTGGTTTTGCTGGTAATACCTGAGACTATCCGTGCAACTATCCGTGCAACATTGGATGGAGCTGTTTTTGGGTGATCCCCTACCTTTTCTAGAACCTCAATATTGGAGCTTTCTGCAAGTTGACGAAGTTCTTCAGAAGTAATGGTGTCTACGATGGAATTATATGCACCAAGACTGACTTGGGAGTAAAGGCTCATGTTATATTTCACTGGACGGCTAAGGCAAAGTTTAAGCTTTGTTTCTCGGGAAGTTTCGGGATGCTGAACAAGGTCTGTGAGGAGTTCGTGAGATGAGGGGGAAGCTGTGATAAATTTGCTTTCCATTAGGCTATCTACTATCAATCCCAGGTCCGAGGAAATGAGACCTTCCCTAAGCTCCTTGTAAGCAGTGTCCACAAGAGCAGCATGAGTACGCTTATCGATTGCAAGCTTGATTATTTCAAGTTTTGTGCTTTTCGAGGTTTTTGGGTTTTCCAGGACAAGGGAGAGTATCCCAAAGGAAGGGCTTTGGGCAAGCTTTCCTAATTCTTCAGGGGTTGCTTCGTTTACTATTTTTGCTATGGGGCCCCAATTCTCTGTGCGGTAAAATAGCTTGTTTGTGAGTGCAAGTGCATCGATTATTATTTCCCGGTCAAAGCGGAAAAGGAATTTTGGGTCGAGCCTGTCTAGCCTGGCTGCTAGGTTTCTTGCAACCTGCTGCTTTACACAGGGGTCAGGGCACCTGGAGAGTTTTACGAGAGTTCTTAGGTTTATGAATGGATCTCGGGCTTTCTGTATGTCATAATCAAGGGGATTGTGAACTCCAAAAAATCTATTGTGACCAAATAAGCTTCCATTTCCAATATTACGAACAACATGCCTCACTCCCATCTAAACCACGAGAGTATTATGGTTGGAAATGTTTTTATATGAGTTCCAGGAGAAGAAGAGGGCCATGGCCGAGATTCGAACTCGGGTTAAGGGGACCACAACCCCCCGTGATGCCAGCTACACTACCATGGCCATGAGGCTTTTGCCGAATGGACATGGGCATCGAACTTGTTCGATCCAACCATGGCCATCATTCAAGGCAAGGGATATATTGAGTATGGATAGGTTAAAAAAGGATTATGGAGGCTAAACCAGATATGAAATCCGCATTCATAATTCATGGCTCAAATGGGAGCAAAGATGCTCACTGGTATCCGTGGCTCAAAAAGGAACTGGAAAAAAAGAAGCTGCAGGTATTTCTGCCCCAGTTCCCAATCCAGAAGGACCAAAATTTACAAAACTGGATAAACACCCTAAAGCCATTTGAAAAAGAATGGGACGGATCAATTGTAGTCGGTCATAGCCTAGGGGTCCCATTTATTCTTAATGTCCTGGATCAGTGGGACCTGAAGATCCAGGCAGCATTTCTGGTTTCAGGGTTCACAGGGCACTTAGAAGTGGACGAACCGAACATTGGAGATTTTTCTGAGCGAGAGTTTGATTGGAAAAAAATTAAAGAGAGATGTAAAAAGTTCTATGTAATTCATTCGGACAATGATCCGTATGTGCCTATTGAAAAAGCACATGAGCTTGCAGAAAATCTTGGGGCAGAATTGATTTTGGTTAAGGAAGGGGAGCACTTTCAGGATAAGTCTGGGTTTGGAACATTTGAACTGCTTCTGAAAAAGATTGAAGAACAATTGTGAATAAACACTTATTGAGAACTGCCGAGCGAAGCGAATAATGTTCCTTTTCGTTTGTTGAGGGCGCGCATTAGGTGGGAGCCGTCCCCGTGCACGAATACAACTTCTTTGGGGTTTACGAGATCGATGTATTCCATTATATCGTTGAAATCTGAGTGATCGCTAAGGGGGAAGCCCATATCTACATTGGCGCGGTATTTCTGGACCCAACCGGAGATTAATGCAGAGTAGGCGGGAAGGTTGAAGGCTCCGGAAAGCTTGGAGGTGAAGGAGCGCTTTGCAATGCGAGGTGTTGTGATTGATACGAAGGGACCGCGCATTACTTCTTCGGCTTCATCTGTTCCTACTACGACGCGGTCGAGCTTCACCCCGTGCTTTTCGTAAACCTGGTTAAAGTGCTCGGATTCCTGGGTGACTACTGGGGTTATAGAACAATATTCGTTTAGGATTTTGATTATTTCCTGGGTTTTTCCAAGGTTGTATGCGCCAAAAACTAAGATGGCATTGGAGTTGGATTTTACCCAGCGGGAAATCTGGGAATATGTTTCTTCAAGCGGAGGAAATGAGATTGAAGGGTCTCCATAGGTGCATTCAATTATTAGGCGGTCGGCTTCCTTGGAGGTTGCGCCTTTTGTGTAGATTCCATCCTGGGTGCGGAAATATCCTGTATCCAAGGT
>JAUWMC010000006.1 GCA_030613375.1 Microcaldota archaeon | reverse complement strand
CCTTGATTGCCCTTAGCTTAATAGAAAAAACACCTGGAAAATGCCTTTTCCTTACTCCTACTAAACCATTGGCCAGACAACACATAAAAACAATTGCAGAAGTTTTAGGGGAAGTAAAGGGAGGATCTGTTCTGGTAACTGGAGAAACCACTCCAAAAAAGCGGGCCGTGCTCTATAATAACAGGGTGATTTCATCAACACCCCAAACAATACGCAATGACATAAAGAAAGGCATTTTTCCAAAAGAGCAGGTCTCCCTTGTTATTTTTGATGAAGCCCATCGTGCAGTTGGAGACTACGCATATGTACAGATAGCCGAGAAACTTCCCAAAACAACAAAAATCATTGCCCTTACCGCATCGCCTGGGGGAGACGGCAGTAAGATAACAGAAGTGCTTGCAAACCTCAAAATAACCAACATAGAAGTCAGAGCCCCTACAGATCCAGATGTCTCTCCATACGTACAAAAAATGAACTACAATTGGATCCCTGTAGAGCTCAGTAAGGAATACGCAGAGGCAAAGACGATACTTTCAACATATGTTAAGAAACAAGTTGGGCTCTTGAGAAACAGGGGAATCCACCCGCAAATCATCTCCAAACGGGCATTCCTTGCGCTAAGGCCAAAAATACTCAAGATAAAACACCCAATGAAATACCACTTGATATATCTGTATACTTGTTTGCTTCACACCCTACATATACAAGAACTGCTTGAAACACAGGGAAAGGTTCCAGTTTTTAAATACCTTGAAAAACTCTCAAAATCTGATTCCAAATCAGCAAAAACGGTCACTACTAGCACAGAAATGAGAAAAATCAGGTCGTTGTTGAATTCTTCAGATGATCACCCTAAAATGAAGAAGCTTTTTTCGTTGCTTTCCACCCTAAAAGGAAAGAAACTGATTGTTTTTGTGCAGTATCGGGACCAAATAACTGAGATCGTTTCTGAACTGGCTAAACAAGGGCATTCCACCCGTCCTTTTATGGGAAAAAGGAACAATTTCACTAAAAAAATGCAGGAAGAAACCATGGATTCTTTTCGAAAGGGAGAATTTGATGTGCTTGTTGCCAGCTCTATTGGGGAAGAAGGATTGGACATTCCTAATGTGGATTCAGTTATATTCTATGAACCCATCCCAAGCGAGATCCGCACTATTCAACGAAGAGGTAGGGCAGGAAGACTCAAAGAGGGATCCGTTTATGTGCTTATGACAAAGGACACACGGGACGAATACTATTTTTGGGCATCTAAAAAACGGGAAAAGAAAATGAAAGAAGTTTTACTTTCCATCCAGGAAAAATTCCGTTCAGGAAAACCCCTGGTGTCAAGGCAAAAAATGAAAAATGTGGGGCAGAACACCCTAACCAAATTTATGGAATGAACTAAATTTCCCGTTTAAGCCTTTTGTATTTCTTCTCCTTTTCATGTATTTTAGGAAGCAAGTCTTTGGGAATGTGATCCCTTAACAAGTATAATGCAATTATCCCAAGCACCAACAACCCGGTGAGTGCCAGTACAAGCAGGCCATCTTGTTTCTTTTCAAAAGTTTGTAATCGGCGGATTCCATCCTCTAGGCTCTTGATTGCGCGGGTATATTCTCCCTTTTCTGCGTACATCTTGGCATTTTGTATTGCGGCTTCAACAAAAGCTGCGTCGGTTTCTCCCATATCATCTTTTACTTCATAATATAGGCTTTCGACATTCTCTTCTGTTCGTTTTTCTTCATCTTCCAAAAGATCCAGAGTGTCTTGCATGTCTTCTATTAACATTTCCACATCTTCAATAGCAGCCAGATAATCTACCGTTCCAGAAGCTTCTTTCAAAACCTTGCTGGCTTCGCTGGGCTTAAATGGGAACAGCCCCTCCAGGTGTGTTTCATCAGCCTCTTCATACTCCCGGGTATATGTTCCCAACAAATCATATGCATCATCTATTCTACTTTCCAACATTGAATTGTTTGCGGCATCTGAGGTGGCTTCATTTTCATTCAATTGATCTAGGGCATTCTCAGCCACCGAGAGTGCGTAGAATGCTTCCATAGCATCTTCGAAATCCAGGCTTCCTGAAAACTTGCTATTCTTCTGCTCAATTTCTTCTACTGCCGTTTCAACTCCTTTATCCTCTATTCCAAGTTCTGCCCATCCCTCTTTCACTCCTTTTTCCAGCTTCAACAATTCCTTGGAGATTTTCGTAATCTCCCGTTTCTCCCATCCCAGATCAAAGCTTTCAAGGGGCCCGATAAGTGCCCCTGGTTCCACTTCCATTTCCAATGCATTTTTCAGTTCTTCTAATCTAGACCTTATCTCCCTGACAAAACTATTATCCAACCCAAACCCATCAGCCAAAGATACTGCTTTCTCAAGTGCGGCAACCTTCACCTCAAGTTTTTCCTTAAGTTTTTCATGTTTTTCCAGAACCTTACTTTGTGTTTTTTCTCGTTTTTCCACAACACTCCTAAGCTCTTCCAGTTTTTGATAAGCTCCAATATCCTCATCCAGCAACAAGTGGTTTTTTGCTTGGGAGAGAATGGCCTCTTCTTCAGCAGTAAGGTTCAGTCCCGTGTAATACAAAATCTGTTGATTCATATAGTCTTCCAAGTCGCTTATTTCATATGCGACCCTCACTTTCGTTTCTTTTCCTTCAATTAAGTCATGGACCTTGAAGAATACTGTGCTTTCCCCCATCGGTTTTTTGTCCGTTATCTTTTCTCCAGTGTAACCAAATACCTTCAGCTTGTCAAGATCTTTCCCCTCCTCTACACTGGAATATGCAATGTAGTCAAGATCCCTGTTTGGCTCAAAATTGAAGAACAGTTCTACTTTTGTAATCTGCCCGATTGTGCTCATGAAGGAGACCTCCCTCTCCACATCATATGCATCATAATCATATGAGTCAATCTCAACGATGTGGATGCCCTTTGCCAGTGCCATTGGGATTCTCCCATCAGTCCCACCAATCTCGAGCCCGTTTACAGTTATTTCATCTGCATTAAACTCCTCCCCAAGAACGAGCCCACCCACAGCATATTCACAATCCACGGTGAGGGTTTGCGCCACTGTTGCACCTCCTTCACTGTCCCCGAACGCAGTTTCTTCATACTTTTTGGTTCTGCACACGATCTCTTCCTTCGCGAATTCGAGGTGCACTGTTGCCCCCGGCAGTATCTCCATGAGGTAAATCTCTATCTTGTCTGTGGAAGGAGTAACCATGCGGACTTCATCTGCACCATATACAAGGTCAATTTTCCTGAATTCAAAATCAGTTGAAATCTCCACTACAACGTCCTCTGCAGAAAATTTGGTTGGGTTGGTTATATCCACATACAGGTATACTTCACTGGGTTCATCCAATGTAGGTATTGCCCAGCTGTGCTGCTCATCAACTATTAACGAACTTTTCACCAAGACGTCCTTCTGTTCCCATAATTTTTCTTCAATGTCAGCATACTCCTCCTGCATTTTCCTCAGATGGCCAAGGGCACAGGAATAGTCTAAGTTGTCTCCAGAGTAGCACACTTCCATTGTTTCAGGCGTAAACCAAGTTGTTGCGTGTGCAAATTGTTCTCCCCCTAAGGATATATATGATTTAAGTTCAGCCCTTTTTTCAGTGAGATCTCCATACTTATGCTCTGCCTTTGCCAGGATGCTTTCTTCGATATTTTCAATAATTTCAGCATAATTGGCAGGCCTTGTTGCATCCAAAACAGATTTCTGTGCCCGTTCAGAATGGGTATCTATCCCATCTATTTCTGCCTTTACCAGAAAACCCTCCAACCACACAATCTCCGCATCCAGATACGCTTCAATAACTCCCTCCCCCTCCTCAACAGCTTCCATTGCCATATTTGAGTATTTGATGCATTTTCCATAATTCTCAAATCGTTTTCCCAACGTAGTTGCACTGTCCCCACCTTCACATGCATTCCGTGCGGTTCCAAGGCGGGATTTTCCTAGTTCTCCCATCTCATTTTCCAAGTCATTTGCTTCTTCAAGAGTTTCCCATGCATCTCCCCTGTACTCTTCCACTACAATCTCTGCTTCTTCAACAATTGCGCTTTGTATGATTAATTCATACCCTGCAATTGCGTTTCCACTGCCCAAAATGCAGTCTTTCAACCATTTATTATCTCCATCATTAGCATTTTTGGCTTCTAAATATGACGCATCGGCAACTTTTATTATCCCTAAAATCTCTTCATATGTTCCTTTCACACCTAGGGCCCCGCTATTTCCCTCCCCATATGAACTTAGATATATCTTATCCAGTTCCTCCGTTTGCATTTCTAAGACCTTCTTTTCTGCAAGCCCCTTCCTTTCCCCTGCTTCTACCCAACCGTCTTCACACAAATCCACAGTCTCATTGTATGAGATTTCAATCCCATGGACCTTTACCCCCAGTGCTGCGATTGCATCCCAGTGCTCATGCATGCAGCCATAATACCAGGTAAATCCGGGAATATCCTCCCATATTTCAGAGTAATCACATTCAACATCTTCTAGGGGCATTTCACAGTATTGGATGCTCCCTCCAATGTAATCGTCATCACAAATGCCGGCATAATCAAGTTTTTCCCGCCACTGTTCGAATTCTGATCTTTTCTGGTTGACTGTTGAAGCATATCCCTCTAGTGCAAGCAGAGAATGCCCAGCCGTAGCTTTCCAATAATCATTATATGAGATAATCCTGACAATCCCAAACCCAATGTGGTCATACCACATAGAGGAAGCCAGGTCATCTGCATTTTTTTTATAAGTGACTGCAGCAGCAACCGCAGTATCTTCTAAACCAGCATCAAGTATCTCATGGTTGACCTGGGTGATTCTTATCTCTTCCAGGCTTTCCTGCAATGAAGGGAGGGTATCATTGAATATAACTTCACGCAGGAATTTTTGTTCTTCTGTGAGCGCCTCTTCAGTATATATCACATCTATGCCAAAAAAATCCTCCGCATATTGATTCTCCCCAATCCAGGTCGTATTCTCCCACGGCCGGGAATAGTGCTCACTGGCAGCATAAGAAATACTTACAAGTCCCACCAACACAAAAAGAATCAGAAGTTGAGTTTTCATATATTATTATCTCAATCGTTATTTAATTTTTTTGCATTGTTCCAAAACTCACTTTTTCTGGGCCCATTCCCGTACAAATGAGGTAATAAGCCTCACTCCACGACCTGCCGGTCCTTTTGGGAGATACGCATTTGGGTGCTCTATCAAATCCACACTTGCAATATCTAAATGGATCCAAGGAAGCCCCTCGGTGAATTCTTTGATGAACATTCCCGCGGTTATTGTTCCAGCTTCACCATGTTCGCTTCCAATATTTTTCACATCTGCAATATCACTCTTTATCATCTCAGAGTATTCTTCCCATATTGGAAGGGGCCACACTCGTTCATATGTTTCCTGGCCGCATTTCTCAAAACTCTTCAAAGCACTACCTTCAGTTCCCATCATGCAGATTCCGTGCCTTCCGAGCACGATATTTGCTGCTCCAGTAAGTGTTGCGACATCTACAATCAGTTCAGGCTTTTTGGTTGCTGCGTATGCAACAGAA
Organism: Microcaldota archaeon; assembly: GCA_030613375.1. Lineage (GTDB taxonomy): Archaea > Micrarchaeota > Micrarchaeia > Anstonellales > Bilamarchaeaceae > CAIKOA01. The sequence continues at coordinate 32,500 of JAUWMC010000006.1, read as the reverse complement.
TCCGCTAGACAGACTCTTCCTTCAGCATCAGTATTTAGGATTTCTATGGTCTTTCCATTGAATGTTTTTACAACGTCTCCCGGGTTTGTTGCATTCCCATCAGGCATGTTTTCAGCCGCACCGAAGACAAGAGTTGCTTTTACAGGAACCTTAAGTTCTGCAAGTGCTCTCATGACTCCCATAAGTACAAGCGCACCGCTTTTGTCATATTTCATGCTTGCCATCCCCTTCCCCGGCTTTAGTGAGATGCCTCCACTATCAAAGGTAATTGCTTTTCCCACAAGCGCAATGTGCGGGAGTTTTTTTTCTCCATTGTAGGTCATCCTAACCAACACGGGGGGTTTGGCACTTCCTTTTCCCACCGAAAGGATTCCACCCATTCCTTTCTTTTCCAGTTCTCCCATACTGTAAACTCTGCAATCCATTCCATACTTTTTTGCAAGCATAAGTGCTTCATCAGCCATCCTTTGAGGCGTCATTACATTGGATGGCTCCAGATCAAGCCTCCTTACATAATTTTGGGATTCTGCAAGTATGGTCCCTTCACGCACTTGCCTGGAGAAGTCTTCTTCTGAAACAACAACCAGAGTTTTTACCTCTTTTTTATCTTCGTCTTCCTCTTTCTCCTGGGTTTTGTATACGTCTAGCTTTAGCCCCTTAAGCACGAAACCTTCTACAAAAGCTTGGATGGCACTTCCCTTAGATAGTTCCATTCTTTCGTTGACCCAGAGAGCACATTTTTCCAGCCCATTCCCCTTTGCGATTCCATATGCCTTCCCTCCGGCAAGCCTGAAACCCTCCAATTTGACTTTCTCTTCTTTTCCAAGGCCAATGAGCATAAGGCGCTTGTAGGTTTTTCCTGGCACAGGAAGAAGATATCTTTTCCCTTTTGATCCATCAAAATCTTTCTCAACGCCTGCTTCCTTTAGCATTTCAGCTGCCCAGGACGGAATCCTTTTTTTCATACAAGGGACAAAAAGAGCCTCTGCAGAAACTTCATCAAAGTTCTTTTTTTCAAAATTTATTTTCATTTTGATACACCCAGTTTCAAACGTAACCATTCGAGTAACTCCAGGTCGCGCAAATAACTTAATTTGTATATTGCAAACACAGAAATAAGGCTTAATGCAACCGTGGCCCGAACAACGAAATCCAGATGTCTATCTGGGAACAGGGGCAGGGTGCCCACCTCATAGTCAATGAAGTCATTTAACAGGAACCATAAGAGTACAACTAGCACAATGCGTAGGTCTATTTTCTTTGGGATAATTATGAGTGAAGATAACACCATGAGCACGTGCCCTATAATCAAGGTCATAGTTTGCCCGGTAAGGTGACCTGAAAGGTAGTATTCTGGGTATACTGCAAATATCATCAGAGTCCAAATCCCATATTTGACTAGCCCTACCCCGGTCAAGAAGCGAAAGGCATCACTTTTGATGTTCAGCAGCACAATACCGAATAGTAGAGCAACATACAATGGGCAATCTGGGATAAACACCCAGAGAGCAGGGTTGAAATCAGAGAACATCTTAATGTAGCTTGAATATCCAAAGAAGAACGATACCAAACACAAAAAGATGAAAACCAATTTTATCAAATTCATTTTTTCTCACCAATCTCCATCGGGTTTCCCTTTGCAAAGTTGTTTGCGGGCACATCTCTGTCTACTAGAGTTGCAGCAGAAATCATTGCGTTATCTCCGATGTTTACTCCGGCAAGAACAGTACTGTTTGCCCCAATCATAACATTCTTTCCTATGATTACCTTTCCCGTGCGCAGTTCGTTTATCAGGTATTCGTGCGCCAGTATTGTCGTATTGTATCCTATGATCGAATTTTCCCCTATGTCTATGAGCTCAGGATAGAAAATATCGAACATTGCAGCGAGACCTATGGACACATTCTTTCCGATTTTCATTCCCGTTAATTTAAGGAGGTCTTTTTTCAGTTCCATGCTGGGACAATATTTTGTACAATAAATTACCAGGAAATTGAAAACTACTCTGAGGGGATCTCGATACTTCCATACATGCCTAAGGGAATTTTTCCCGGGGGTTTTGATTGTTTCCAGCTTTCGTTTCCCCATCTGATTTCACCACTCCTGTTCGATGTAAGAAACTGCATTTCTGAATAGGGAAAGCCCGCGGCCTGTTGAGCCTATTCCTCCTGCCCAGCAGGGGTGGTTGGTCCGGTGGTTATATGCTTCAGGATGCGGCATGAGGCCGAAAACCTGCCCGCTTTTGTCGCATATTCCTGCGATGTTCATAACCGAACCATTTGGGTTCCAGGGATATTTTCCAAGACCTCCCTTATCATCGATATATTGCATTACGTGAAGGTCATCCTTGGTTATCTCATTGAGGATTTCTTTTGTTGCTGGTATGAACCTCCCTTCTCCGTGCCGTATGGGAAGATCAATCTCTGCGAGTTCCCTGGTGAAGATGCACGGGGATTTTTGGTTTACAAGAAGCTTGACCCACCTATCCTCAAATTTCCCGGATTCGTTGTAAGTTATTGTAACCTTTTGCTCAAAGTCTGGTTCAGGAAGAAGACCCATTTTTACGAGAACCTGAAACCCATTGCAGATTCCTAACATGAGCTTGCCTTGACTTATGAAATCAAGCAGTTTTCCACCTGCTTTGTATCTCAATCTGTTGGAAAGCACTTTTCCAGAACCAATATCGTCTCCGAACGAGAATCCCCCTGGGATTACTAGGAAGTTATAGTTGTCTAGGAGAGAAGGGGTTTCAAGTATTTCGCTTGCATGCTTTATTTCAGCATTCCCCCCAACTGCAGTTATCGCATATGCAGTCTCAACAGGGCAATTTATTCCATATCCAGTAAGCACCAGCGCATTTGTTTTTCCTACAATTTCAATCCCCTCCTCCAGGAAATCTTCATATCTGAAGCATCTTGGTTTACAACAGTCTTCCCTCCATATCGTATAACCATGCGTTTGTCTCCCCGCACTCTTCCAACTTTCTTGAACACCGTGCCTGCCATTGTCTTTTCGAACTTGGATTCATTTTCAGGTTTTACGCTTACAATAAATCTTCCCGGGTCTTCTGAGAAGAGAAGAGCATTTACCTCTTCTGTTTCCTTTTCGCAAAGGTCCAGATCCAGATCCGCACCCCTAAGGTTTGCCATTGTGCACTCTGCTAGTGCTACGGCAAGTCCCCCATCCGAGAGGTCGTGCGCAGAGCTGACCAGCCCCGCAGCAGTTGCCTTTGAAAGTGAAGTATAAAGCGGGATGTTTGCATCTAGGTCAACAGTTGGCATTCCATTTCCAACCCCTCCATAAAGCTTGTAGTACTCGCTTCCTCCAAGCGCACCCTTTGTTTTTCCAAGAACATAAATAAGGTCTCCAGGTTCTTTGAAGTTTGCAGTTACTGCTTCTTCAACATCCTGTATCTTTCCAACAACAGTAACCAAGAGGGTTGGGTTTATTGCATACTTCTGCCCGTTTACAGTATATTCATTTTTCATGCTGTCTTTTCCTGAAATAAGCGGACAGCCATAAGCAACCGCAATGTCATGCAGGCCTTTTACGCATCTGACCAATTGAGCGAGCTTATATTCTCCATCGGGTGTTCTCTCGGACTTGATTGGGTCTGGCCAGGAGAAGTTATCCAGACATGCAAGATATCCAAACATTGCTCCTGTTGCAATAGCATTTCTTACTGCTTCATCTAGTGAAAGTTGGGCCATATGATATGCATCTTCAACTTGTCTTGGACACATTCCGTGGCTAATTACTAATCCTTCTTCCCAGTCCAGAATTGGCCTGATCACGGCAGCATCAGAAGTGCTGTTGTTGCACATTATTGGCTTTATGACGCTTCCACCCTGTACTTCATGGTCGTATTGCCTTATCACCCACTCTTTAGAGGCGATGTTTGGCTGAGCAAGCAGCTTTGTGAGAACATCATTTGGGTCACTGTCTGTAATGTCTGGCTCTGGGTGAAGCTTCTTTTCCCAATTTGCCTTGAGCTTCATCGCACCCATTCCCTCATGCAAAAATTGCATCATTAGATATCCAATGGTTTCCTCATTGTAGAGTATATGGAAATAACCACTGTCTGTAAAAGTACCCACAATTGTCGCTTCAACATCGTGTTTTTTTGCAAGCTCTTTTAGATCTTCCCAATTTTCCCTTGGGAGAGCCAGGGTCATCCTTTCTTGGGATTCTGAAAGTAAAATTTCCCATGGATCGAGCCCAGGGTATTTGAGAGGGCATTTGTCCAGATAGATTTCACATCCCCCTGAAAACTGCGCAAGCTCTCCAATGCTTGAGGAAAGCCCACCTGCTCCATTGTCAGTTATTGCTTCAAAGAGCATATTGTCCCTTGCTTCCAGAACAAGGTCAATTACTTTTTTTTCTGTTATCGCATCCCCTATCTGTACAACACTTGAGTTTATCCCTATAGTGAGTTCCTGTGAAGAGAACGTAGCTCCATGTATTCCATCCTTTCCAATTTTTCCCCCAACCATTACTGCCAGATATCCAGGCTCTATTTTCTTTTCCGCTGTTGGTCTGTCTCCAATCTTGTTTGGCATTATGCCTACAGTTCCTGCATAAACAAGCGGTCTTGCAGTATAACATTTTTCAAAAACAACGGATCCGTTTACTGTAGGAATTCCTACAGGATTTCCCCCATCTTTAATTCCCCTGACTACTCCGGTTGCAATTCTCTTTGGGTGCATCACCCCTTCAGGAATCTCTGTTTCATCCAGATACCCAAAACAGAGCATGTTCATGTTTGCAATCGGCTTTGCTCCCATTCCTGTTCCTAATACATCCCTGATCACACCCAATATGCCTGTAATTGCGCCTCCGTATGGGTCGAGCGCGGAAGGCGCATTGTGGGTTTCTACCTTTACTGCAATATCATGGTCCAGATTGAATTTGATTATTCCTCCATTGTCTTTGAATACAGAAAGAACATATGGCTTCATCGCTCTTTCTGTTGCCCCTTGGATATATGTTTTGAAAATGGATTTTATTTCCTCTACAACTTCCCCATTTTCAGAATATTCGATATCTGCATTGAAGATTTTGTGCTTGCAATGTTCGCTCCAAGATTGGGCAAGGGCTTCCAGCTCAACATCAGTTGCCTTGTTCCCCAATCCTACTTTTTTGCGTTGTTCTAGAACGGCACCCTGTTCGTAATATTCCTTTATCCCTTCCATTTCGTCTATGGAAAGTGCGAGGAGGCGTTCTTTACTCATTTTTCCAAGTGCCTCCGCACCGATATCTAGATTTATTTCCTCTACCGTTGGCTCATGGTCAAGCTCCACCTTTGCAGGAAAGGGCTCGAACTTGCTGTCCTTTGGGCTGTAAATCCTCCAGCGTTCTATTACTTTGTTCGCCAATAGTTTATCGGCAATCTCATCTAGCACATCCTCGTCTTCGAATTCAGCATCAATGTAAAATACGCGTGAGTAGTACACTGGATACTCTTGACCTATTATGTCGGAAATAGCGCCACCTGCAGTTCGACCTACATTATCTGTCATGCCTGGAAGCAAGCCTACTTCTATCCTCCACATATTGGAATATGCAGGCTCTGAGATTGTGTACTCTTCTGCGATTCTGTCTGCGAAGAGCTCTTTGCCCAATTTGTCCAGATCGTCATCGCTCAGATCTGCATCTTTATTGTAGGCCTTTGTAATCATGAGGTCTGCAACGTCTACTTTGAACGTGGTTTCTATTTCTTTTTTGAGAGAATATGAGGCAGGCTCCCGCAAACTGCCCTTTGGCTTAACTTCGATTCTTCGCATTAATCCCACCAATGTTGCGTTTACTCTGCGCCTAAATTTATAATACTGCTCGCGCGCGTTCGCAGGGTCTATGTAACCATGGTTACATATATTCCAGCAAATTCTTCTGCCCTATAACCTGGCTACGTTTGGTGTAATCAGAACTAGGCAGCCTCATCCTCCCAGAAGCCGCTTCCACCGCTTCTTTTACAGAAGAATACATCTGGGGGTTCTCCATAGCGTCCCTTGCATTCTCCCTTACTTGGAAAACACCTACGGGAACCTGGTACCCTTCATACACTTCCCTTATTGCAACAACCCTCCCTTGTCTCCGTATTCGTTCTAGGAATTCCAACACAGCAAGCCTTACAGCATAATACGCTCCCGCTTGGGATACAGCGTATTTACTCCTTCCGTGGAATGGCTCGTACTCTTTACTCACTCTTGCTGTACTTCCCACCATGTTCCAAATCGTTTTTGGGCACCACGCCTCAAAATTCTCAAATTCCCATGCTCCTGGAATAACCAGTATCTCATAATGGTTGGAGAATGATTCGTGGCTGAAAACCCACACCTTGTTCATCTGCTTGTACTCTCTCACCCTTTCCATAAGATGTTTTCCCAGCATATCATCCGTTGCAGTTATGCTCCATCTTGTAGGCACCATAATTCTATTTTCAAAAACACCCAGCTTTCCGACCGAAAGTACATTTGTAATATAGTAGTTATCCAGACCTTTGCTGTGCAGCTCAATCACAGTTTCCCTTGCTTTTCTTCCCTCCTCAATAAGCGTATCCACTTGTTTTGGTATTTTGGGGTTGTCGCATATCCTCACCCTTCTCATGGGTGCTGATGCCCCGGTGGGCTGAACAACCGAAGAAAACCGCATATCATACCGCGGCTTCCTAGAAAAGTTAATCTCAATATCTACAGGTTTTACTGAAAGCACGGCTTCCTGCGTTTCCTCCACACTTCTTTTGTGCGGTCGTATTCCCCCAAACCTCTTTCCTTTTACCATCGCCGCGCGATACTCAATAACTTTATCATATCCCTCTTCGTAAATATCCCGCATTCCTTTGTGGGATTCTAAAGAAAGCACTGGCCCCCAGGAAACATCTGGATAATTTGCTGAACCTACAAACGCTTCGTTCGAAGCCCCAAAAACATCCTGTTTTATCTCTCCGCTGAACTTGTGCTGTATATGTATCTTTTTTAGAATTGGGCAATATCCAAGGCCGCACAAGTTTTTGGTTCCTTTACAGGTTACGCAATAATTATCAGGCTTCATTTCCCACTCACACTTCCTTTTCGGTTTCCAGCTTAAAATATCTTTCAGGGTAGGTTTCCGGTGAGGTAGCATATCTAAATAAAACCCTTTGCCTTTCGCAATCTCAAAACCTTTAAATACCTGATTTACCCCTAAATAGATCTACTCCTATGGTGGTCCTAATGCCGAAAAAGCAGATGAAGAAAAAAGCACAAAAAAAGCCAAAAACATCCTCAAAGAAAAAGCCTTCCACAACTAAAGCTAAGCCTAAAAAGAAGCTCAAGAAATCAATTGCAAGGAAGGCAATTCGGAAAGCGGTTGCAAAGCGGGTAAAAATCAAATCAAAGAACCTCGTCAAAAAAAAGATAGTGAAAAAAGCCCCAAAGAAAAAGACCGCTAAAAAGAAAGTTACAAAGAAAACCGTTAAGAAAAGGGTTCCTGCCAAGTGTAAGGTCACAAAAAAGAAAACAGTGAGATCCGCCAAAAAGAAAACAGTGAAAAAGAAGCCAATCAAGAAAAAAGTTACAAAGAAAAAGTTAGTGAAAAAAATATCTAAGCCCAAGGAGGCACTACAGCCAAAACTAAAGGAAAAGAAAACAAAGAAATTTCCCACTCCTGAAAAAGAGCTCAATCGTGCTGAAATCCGTAAACTCCTTTCCGATTCCTATGCACGACATCTTATTATCGAATTTGGAGGTGAACACGCACTCGAAATCGTACGAGGATTTTCCAACAATTCTAGCGATGAGGATATGTGCAAGAAACTCAAGATAAAAATCAGCGATGTACGCGCAACCTTGAACAAACTCCATTCGTTAGGTATCGTGGAGTATACTCGCCACAAGGATTCTGAAACCGGTTGGTTTTCATATTTCTGGTGCTTGAATGTTGACAAGATGAAGGGGTGGGTAAATGATCGAATTGAGGAAGAGCGCCGCAACTTTGATTTTAGCGGGGGAGAATATTATTTCTGCCCTAGTTGTGGAGGTGCAAGCATTCACGAATTCGTTTCTGCATCTGACTTCGGGTTCAAGTGTCCGACCTGCAGCTCAGCTTTAGATTTCCTTTCTGAAGCCAAGGCAGAAGAGCTCTTCCCGATGAAGGCGTTCAGAAAACCTCACCTTTAATTTTCTTCTTTATCTAAGGTATTTTTATGAAAGAGATTTTCGATAATGTTTTCGAGCACCAAGGGCGCATCCTTACTCGAAATATGGTTCCCGGCTTCAAAGTATATGGGGAGAATCTGATTAAGGTAGAAGGGAAAGAGTATCGTGCTTGGAACCCTAACCGGAGCAAGCTCTGCGCTGCAATCAAAAAAGGCCTTAAGAACAACCCGATTAAGCACGATTCTGTGGTTCTTTACCTTGGTGCTTCCACAGGCACTACGCCTTCCCATGTTTCGGACATCCTTACGGATGGAGGGCTATATGGAGTCGAAATTTCCGCCCATTCCATGAAGAATCTTTTGCGCCTGTGCGAGAAAAGGGAAAATTTAATTCCTATTCTTGCCGATGCGCGCCAGCCCCACACATACAAGGAGGTTGGCGAAGTAGACATTGTATATGAAGATGTTGCATCTCCCGAACAGGCAGACATTCTCCTCAAAAACTGCCGTGCTTTCCTGAAAAAAGGCGGCTATGCAATGATTGCAATAAAGTCCCAGAGCATAGACGTTACCAAAAAGCCTGAGGAAACTTACAAACAAGTAAAGGAAGAGCTTTCCAAAGAGCTTGAGCTAATTGAAGAAATAAACCTGGAACCTTATGAGAAGGACCACCTATTTTTAGTGCTTAGGAAAGAGTAATATCCACAAACCAACACCTTTATAAACATTATTATTATTAATATATAGTATATGGCAAAGACCAGAGGCATTCGCACTAACGAGACTGTCAGCAAGCCCATCATCAAGCCAAAGGCACAACTAGGCAAAAACGATCCCCTCACTGACTCACTCGACTGGAAAAAGCCGTTTGAAAAGGTGCTCAAGGGGAAAAGTGACGATATTTTCACTCCAATAAGGGAGGTTTTCGGAAAGCTGACTGTGGATCAGATTAAGGAGTTAACAATATTTTTATCAGACCGTGTTGTTGGTGATGGATCCATTCTCAATCTTTTTGAGAACAGTCCCACACTGGGAGATCTTGGTTTTGATCATACTAAACCAAAAATTCCAATAAGCGATGAACAATTCTCTGCTCTTATTGAGATATTTAGGTCCTTCCAGCGTGACAGTTACGACCTAGACACAACCCTAGACACAAGATTAGAAGGGCAGGCTCTTGCTACACTCTTTATTCTTGCAGAGTCTCGGCATCAAGGAGCAGGAGACCTCCTTTTCGAAATTGCGAAGGTGCAAGCAACATCCGATAATTTTCTTGGTGATGGGGAACATCTCTTTCCTCTGGTTTCCCAACATATAAAAGGAACAGAACGTGCAAAGGAGCTTTCAGGTCTTATTATTGGGTATTTGAAAAAAGAGAAAATCTCTGTTTGGCTAGATGGGTACCGCCATCCCCTTAGTGAGAACCATAGATCTTTCCTAGAGCAAGCGATGGATAGTGGAGACATTCGTTCCAAGTGTGCGTGCCTTGCTTTCCTTGGGGCAAAAGAGGCGTTACCCACTTTGAAAACTATTTATTCTTTAGCACATGAATCTAGAACAGAATTCTTAGGAGATTATGAGCTCTGTCTGATAGAACTTGGTTTCACGGGAGGAGTCCAGAGACTTTTAACTATGAACAGATCAGATGAAGTTGGTAGGTTACTTACCATGGAAGACCAGAAATCAGCATATTCCCTTCTTGCCCAAAACAGAGATATAAAACAGCTAGTGTTAGAAGGCTCTGATTTGCTTGAATCCCTCCCAAATCCCCAGGCATGGATTACAGTAAACAACCCTGAGCTCGCAAGGGAATCAGTCAGGATTGCATCACAGAAGCTTGGACCAAGAATCAATAAGCTGGACAATGTGCTTTCTCAATCACTTGGAGTGCGTTCAAAGAACCTAAAATCAACCCATTTCACTTTCTATGCAGATGAGATACTCGATGCAGTCTTTCAAGTTTCGCAGATGAAACAACTCAAAGATGATCCTGGTCTTTCAGCAGTTCTTTCACAGGCAAAATATTCAAATGGCGTAAAATTTAGGTTTGCAAGAAGGGAAAAGAGTGACCTTTCTTTAGGGGACAAGTGCGGAGACTGCACTGCGAAAGGAAGCGTAAATTTCGGAAACTCAGTAACCTGGCTCATCAATCCCGCATATAATATCATAAAGATGTCCAGTGGCAAACACTTCATAGGAAAAATGAATATTACGCTTGGGACGATTGCAGGAGGGGAGGCAGTGATAATTGACGCCTTGGAGTTCAACCCCCAGGCCGCAGAGGGAAAGCCTCTTTACGATGAAGCAGTAAATTGTTTTGAAGAAGCAATCTCTTTCCTTAAGCAGCTTGCTGAAAGCCAGAACCGTTCGCTCTTTGCACTTACCTTCTCAAATTCAAGTGGGGCACAAATGCTTCTCAGGAAAAAGGGCTTCCACCCAATGTTGGTTAAGGGGGAGGGAATAACATTCCTAGCTCTCGAAGAAGCAGCAGAAAAAAGTAAATCAATTAATGTAACAACAGAGAAGCTCGCAATCCAACTTCTTATTCCTTCAGAAGACATCCTTAGGATTATGGAATCAGCAGGATATTCCGGAAGCCCCAAGCTGTTCTATCAGATGGTTGATACTGCCGATACTATTTCTACAGGAAATTCAGGAGGGAATGATATGATAGAAGAAAAACTCCCTCTTCTTGAAAGGGAGGTCATTAATCCTGCCCAGATCGAAAATCCCGAAATTGCGAAAGCAATGAGGGAAAGAGACTTCGAAAAAGCAGCCAGATTGATTTTTGCTGATGAAAACGGGATGGAAAAATTCAGAGGGATTTTCAACCTCAACCCCTCAATGAGGATCTCCCCAATGTTCCTTGCGAAAAAAATGGAAAAAATTTATGCTGCTGATGCAGCAGATATGGATTCCCTCAGAAAAACAGTTACTGTTGAAATAGATCGTTTCGTCAAGCTCTAAACCTATTTCTTGTTCTTAAGAAAAAGTGAATAATCAGTGAATTTTTTCAGTGTTTTAACAGCAGAAGCAGGAGACCCATAGGTGGGAATCCCATAACTATCTAGTATCCTCCTATTTTCTTTAGTGTATTCTCCTCCCACCGCAACAACGATTATCGGCTTTTTCTGCTTGTCAGATTCTTTCACTAATATATCTATTATTCGTGAATCAACAGCAGGTGCCTGGAAAAGTATTATTACTATAATAGAATCAATCTCCTTATCCTCCATAAGGATTCTCAAAGATTTCCGATAGGTATCTGTCCCGGAATCCGCAACAATATCCAAAGGATTCACAACATTTACATATTCCGGACGCACTTTCTTCAGCTTCTTTTTTGTTTCCTTACCGAATTTCGTAACTTCTAATCCTTCTTCTTCCAGCGAATCGGCAGTAAGCACCCCCAACCCACCTCCATCAGTAAGTACTGCAACTTTCTTTCCTTTAGGCCGCGCCTGGCTGAACATATTTGCAACATAGAACAAATCTACTACTGAATCTACTTCAATTGCCTTGCTTTGCCTGAACGCAGCTTTGTATGCCATATAATTCCCTGCAAGGTTCCCGGTGTGGGACATTGCAGCTTCCCCGGCTGCCTTGCTCTTACCTGCCTTCAGCACGATTATCGGTTTTTTCTTATTCACTTTCTCTAGCATTTCCAGCAATTTCGCCCCATTCTTGGTTCCCTCCACATAAAGAAGGATTTGTTCTGTTTTCGGGTCTGCTCCAAAATACTCGAGCAGGTCTGCATCATTTATCGTAGTTCCGTTTCCGTAGGAAGCAAATTTCGCAAACCCAACCCCGTAATATGCAGCAAGGTCTGCAATACACGATCCAACCGCTCCACTCTGGGTAATAAGCGAAATCCCCCCCACATTCGGTCTTCCGAACTTGTAGAATGGGAAGAAGATACTGTCCACTCTTTTTTCAGGGTTCATTACCCCAAGGCAATTTGGGCCAATCATTGCCATATTATGTTTAAGCACAACATTCTTCAGTTTCTCCTCCAGCGCAACGTTTCCGACCTCTCCAAATCCTGCAGACAGAACAACAATTCCCTTTACTCCATTCTTTCCGCAGTCATCTGCAATTGCAGGAACTATCTTCGAAGGAACCGCAAAGATTGCCATGTCCACCTTCCCCTTTAATTTTTTGATGCTTGGATAACATTTCAGCCCCAAAAGTTCAGGGTATTTTGGATTAATGGGATATATTTTTCCCTCAAATCCCCCATCAACTAAGTTTTTGAGTATCACATTTCCCAGCTTTGCTGGATTATCCGAGGCCCCGATAATTGCAATTGATTTCGGGTTAAAAACATACTTGAGATTTGCAATATCTTTCCTCATTTCCGAAACCTCACATCAACAATATCATATCCTTTTTCATCAAAGATTACGGGGTTCAGGTCCAGCTCTTTCATGTCTTCCTTTACTATCATCTCAGACGTTTTTACCATAAGAGAATAGAGTTGCTTCATGTTTATTGGCCCCATTCCCCGTACTCCTGTAAGTAATGGATGGGTCTGAAGTTCATTAATCATCTCAATAACATCTTGTTTGGTTATGGGGCAGATGCGCGCAGTTACATCTTTGAATACTTCAACATACACTCCTCCCATCCCGAGGATAATCATGTGTCCGAACTGAGGGTCTTTTTTACCCCCAATAATAAGTTCAATTCCTTTTCGTGCCATCTTTTGCACAAGAACTCCAGTTACCTTATGTTTTCCTGCACCCTCCAGGATATCTTCATATGCATGAACCAATCTTTTTCCATCACGTATTCCAATTATTACCCCCCCAACATCAGTTTTGTGCGAGATTTCAGGGGAAACGATCTTCAGCGCAACAGGATAGCCTATTTCTTCAGCAATTTTCAGGGCCTGTGCAGAGGTTTTTGCAATCCCATGGGAAAGTGGATGGATGCCGTATTTTTGAAGCATCCTGAATTCAGGAAGGGCAGCTTTCTTCACCATAACTCAGCTTAAACCTACAATTATTTTAAACTCGCCGGTGGTTTGGCCCCACGTAGGATAATGGAAAAAAATGATTCTCGGGAGTCTGTGTAACCATGGTTACATACACCGTCTGTAGACCCATCATTATTAATCCTTTTTCACGGATATCTCCTCCATGAGAATTCAGTGCTTAGGAGCCGGCCAGGAGGTGGGTAGAAGCTGTTTCATGATTGAAACAGACCAGCGCACCCTCTTTGATTACGGCCTCAAAATCCACACAGGCCATAAAGCAAACAAGCAGGAAATGACTCCGCTTCCATATCAAGAGAACATAGATGCAATGATTCTTTCCCATGCTCACTTGGACCATAGCGGTTTCATTCCCGAGCTTTACACACGTCCTCCGGCCCATTGGTTTGGTACTCTCCCCACAATGGAAATAGCATCTCTCCTTTGGGCAGATTCCCTTAAAATAATGGGAGAAGATGCTCCTTACCAGGAAATGCACATCAACCGCGCAGAAAACAATTATGCTCCCCTTCTTTACGAACAATCACTTTCCCTTGGAAAAACAGATTATTCTCTTCATGATGCGGGCCACATTCTCGGTTCTTCTATGATAAAAGCAAAATATGAAGGAAAAACTCTTATCTATTCTGGAGATTTCAAGGAAAGCGATACTCAGATGCACAAAGGCGCAGTTGCTCCAGATGAGGTAGATTACTTAATTCTTGAAACCACTTACAGCAACCGAAACCATCCAGATAGGGCAGAATCCGAAAAACAACTAATCCACAAAATAGAAGAAACAATAGACGATGGTGGCTCAGTTCTCCTCCCCGCCTTTGCAGTGGGACGATCTCAAGAACTAATCTCTATTTTACATGCCCACCTCCGGGGAATTCCCATATTTTTGGATGGAATGTCCAAGGCAGTAACCGACATTTACCTCAAACACGATGATTACATAAAGGACCCAAAAACATTCAGAGAGGCAACTCATGAAGTAATCTTTGTAGGAAACCCAAGGGACCGCAGGGATGCTACAAACGAACCTAGTGTAATAGTTTCCACAGCAGGAATGATGGAAGGTGGTCCTGCCTTAAGCTATCTCCAAAATCTCAGCCCCAATTCCAAGATTATCTTTACAGGGTACAATGTAGAAGGAACAAACGGACGAAGAATCCTCAACCAAAACAAGGTCATGATAGATGGTTATGAACTGGACGTTTCAGTCCCCGCAGAATACCTTGATTTCAGTGCCCATGTTGGCCGCACTGGCTTGATTGATTTCGTAAAGAAAACCAACCCGGAAAAAATAATCCTCAACCACGGAGACAACACACCTGAATTTGCAAAAGAACTTATCTCGATGGGCTTTGATGCAGTTGCACCCAAAAACGGAGATGTAATTGAACTCTAATGCACGCCCCACTTTTACCTCTGTCAGTGGGAGCAACCACCAGGGTATTTTTCCCGGAAAGAATAAGTGGAATCGCTTTATTCTGGACGGAGTCGGCTCAGGAAAGCGTTCCATATAACGTTCTGAAATTGTTTTTTTCATGAGCATTATGCTTTTTTAGTAGAGCCCACAGGTTTTCCAGTAAACAAGCTTATTTTAACATCTTTGCTGCCCATCCGTCCCACCCAGCTGAGTTGCACGTTTCCAGTATATTCGTCATCTTTGTTTTTTATGCCCTCTACCTTCACAGTGCCTTCAAGTTTTTGAGGGAGGTTTTCTACAAGCGCATTTACAATAGAAGCATTAAACTCTTCTGCTCCGGATTCATCTACTCCAAGCCTTAGTCCATCCTTAGAAGTTTTAGAAGTTACTCCTTTTGCAGCATCCTCTCCCATTTCATTAACCCGCACGAGCAGATTATCTACCGATGCTTCCACAAGCTCCCTTACGTTTTTTCCCAGTGTTTTCCTGTCAAGTACGATCCGTCCTTTCACTTCATTCCCATCACCATCTATATATGTGCTAGGCTTAAGGGACGCTTTCCATTCTCCCACGAATGGGTAATCCTTCTCCAGTGTTTCAGCAAACCCATCAAGTATCTCATTCTGCTCGCCCCTGCTCTTTCCTTTCAGCTCTTCTGCAACTTCTGCTTCCTCCATTCTGAGGAAGCTGTCCGGTCCAGTCATTTCTTCCATTACATTTTTTGTCATATTGTCCACTAACTGTTTTTTTTCAGCCCCAGTAAGTGCTCCAGTTGCCTTTTTCTTCGATATTTGTATTGATCTACCCATAATCATACACCTTTAGTTATCTCTCTTAGTAGTAGGAGCACTCTTTATTTATAAAATATCTGGTCGTTATACGTTTTATGAGGAACCTCCTACTGGCGCCCCTCTTCGTTTCCGTTTCTCCTTTCTCTCCCGAGAATATGGATACGTAAACCCTGTTTTATGATGAATGTTGCATTGCTACAGTTTCTAAATTTCCTTTATTTTTGGTGGAAACAGGAGAACGAAAAAAGAAGTGAGTTTGAGGTTCCCCCTGAAGAACTGGCTGGGGGAAGAGCCTAGGGAACCTCCGGCACATTCAAGAAAAAAGCGCACTACTTAGTGAGGACCTTTACTCCATCTTCTTCTATAAGCAGTGTATGCTCAGCTTGGGAAACAAGGCCTCGTTCTGCTTCCTTTAACACAGGATATGCTTTGATTACCTGCATCCTAAGCATTTCCTTCAGTGCATTTTTCAAAAGAAGCTTTGACTTGAAATCCTTCAAAAGCCACCTTTCTGCAAAAGGCAGCATTCCGTAATTAGAGATTATATAATTCAGGAGTTTTCTTGATTCTCTCATTCTAAGCATTCCTGGCATATACAAGCTAAATATCTCAACCTGATCTGTATCTGAAACAAATCCCTTTCCGTTTGTTGCAAATGGCTCTATTGCATATATCTCCCCTACCTGCAGTTGGTACGGGTCCTCGGTCTTTATCGAAGGGACATCTATTCCCGTGTGCAGCATTCCAGTGCTTATCCTATGCCCGGTCAAATTTGCCACAGGCTTGAATCCATATTCCTTTATTTTATCCTCTACTGCTCCTCCTACTTCCCCAATTGTCACTCCCGCCTTCATTACTTCTATTGCCCTCTCTAGCGCCTTCTCAGACGCTTCCACAAGCTTTCCGTTCTCTCCGCTTAGGTCTATTGTGTAGGCCGTATCAGATATTGCTCCATTCAACTCAACCCCCAAATCAATTTTTACAACATCCGTCTCCCCAATTATTGCCTTGTCTTCAAATTCTGGAGTATAATGCGCAGCAATTTCATTAATGGAAACATTTACTGGGAAAGCGGGCTTTCCCCCTTCTTCTTTTATCATGCCTTCTATGCTTTCTGCTATGTCCAGAAGCCCTTCCCCTATATTTATGAGCTGCTTGCTTTCCTCCCGTATGCGTGCCCCTATCTTTCCGGCTTCTTCGAATTCTTCGATGCTTGCCTCTGCAGCCTCTTCTTCCATGTTCAGATTTTACCTTAGAACCCTTTTTATTCCTGCTCTCATAGCCCTCCACCCTTTTTATTTCCTATTTCCCTAACTTTATCTATGAAGCTGGACTATTACTCGGGTACACTGCTGGCACTAATACTAGTCGTAATCCTCTCAGTATCATATATCCTGATAACATCCACCCCACAGCCTCCACAATCTCAAGAACCTGAACCAGCACCTCAAAACCAATCACCAGAACCAGCTCCAATCCAGCAATATTCCCCTCCTTCTTGTGACCAGATAAGCTCCTGTACTCTTGGAGATGGATGCTGCCCCGCAGGATGTACAGCCCTTATTGATTACGATTGCCCAGCTTCTGAATTAGGGGAAACAATAACCTCAAATGGGCTTAAACTACAAGTTACTTTTCTTGAAGAAAGAAGGTGCATTGGATTTTCTGACAATGAAGATTACATCTATTACCTGGTTTTTCACGCAAACCTCAAGAACACCTTAAACCGCAGCCAGTTTGTAAGCTACCCCAGCTTCTACCTCTTAGATACCATGGGAGCTAAATATGATCCAGACCCTGTCCTCCCCCACTATACTTGTAGGGACAATTACCAGGACCTTCTCCTAGAAACAAAATACATTTACCCAGGCCAGGCCATCTCTGGAGAAGTTTGGATAGAAGTTGACAAGGAGGAGGATCCGCTTGATGGTACTCTCCGTATAGTTTACGATCCAATCCCAGCAGACACAGGAGAAGAGTTCATATTCTCATTCAACTATTCAAACTGATTTATTTTCTTCCCGTATTCTTTTGAATATCTCTGAAACATCATACTTTTTCTGTTCAACCGAATAAACCTCAACTAGCGCTTTCCAGATTTCCTCCATGTCATGCTTGAATTTCTCAAAATTCTCCTCAATAGGTTTCTCCTTATACAAAACCTCTTCAGTTCCCCAGGCATGCGCAAATCCGTTCCTCACCTGTTTCGTTTGGTTCACCATTTCCACAGTTTTATTCTCTATGATTCCCCATTTCTTAAGAAGTTTCAGCCTGCTGAAGAAATCCACGTATGCAACCACATCATCCAGTTTATCTGCCTCTTCTGAATTCGCACCCAGCATCCTAAGCTGAATAAGCTCATTCACCAAGAACTCCATCTTTGAAAATAAGTCCAGTATCTCCCCCCTTTCACATTTGAGCTTCCTTACAAACTCAAATTCCTCTGAAAGAAGCTTCCACGTAACCTTCCCTTTGTATATTCGTACATACATTTTCTCAGTTATCATGAACAGCCGGATATCTTCCGGGATTTTCATTTTTGAGAATGTCTCCTGTAATTCCTTTTCTGTAATTTCCATATCGGGCCCGACGGGATTCGAACCCGCGTTCCAAGGTTTCTTCTGAATTTAAAATTATTCAACCGAAGCCTTGTCGGTTATCCAGGCTACCACACGGGCCCATGGTCCAACTTAATTTCTCCACTCAATATTGATAAACGTTCCGCAAATGTGGTGTTTGGGGGGCAGTGCCCATATCTCTTCCATATTTGATATCTGCTTAATTTGGAAGGATTTTTGCTACCCGCCAGTTTCATCCATTCTACAAAAAAGGTTCCTCGTAACCAGATCCGGTTTAGGGGTTTCCATCCCTCCTGTTTGGGTCTCCTACATTCCCTACAAAAATGCAATCCAAGTTCTTCCAAGAGAATCTCCATGTCATTGGCCAATCCCCCCGAGATTGTATTTAGGATGAGAAGAGGGTAATAGTGATGAGTTTTTTTGAATGTGCAATACTTTCCACGTTTCCTTTCAAACGCCAAGCACCCGTCCGTATCGAAAAAACCTCTAAGGAAGGCTGCTTTCACCCATTTATTTTTACTTTTCATTACGAACTCAGGAACCCTTACTATAGAACTTTTTTTTCCATATGGGAACCCTACCTCGTGCATATTTTCAATTGCAGTTTTATCTCTTATTACAAACCCATATGTTCTCCTAGAAGGGAAACTCCTGGTTTTTACCTCAAGTTTAAACACTCGCGAAAAAAGAGGAGCCACATATCCATCGTAATATGATTTTTCTTCTAGATTACCACTCACATCCAATTCTCGTTTATATCCAGAATTTCGTAAGTATCCATCTCCTGCATGGATTCCACAGACTTCCGCTAAACAATTCGAACGCTCCACAAATTGGATTACCCCGGTAATTTTATCTTTCTGTGTATGCTAGGTTTCCAGTGTAAAAAAGAAAAAAGGATTAGGCTCGGGCAGTTGCCCTTCCAAAACCTTTCCCAATTCCAAGTTTTGAAGCCAATCTCTTAAACGGAGAGCTTTTCTTCTCTACACCCAACCTGACTCTGCCCCGTTCGAGGTAGGTTTCTCTTTTCGCTCTCCGTATTGTTTCGCTCTCATCCCTGCCTACGCCTCCCCTATAGCTGAAAAGCTGGCTTCTCCTGGCTTTCCTTTCTTCCATAGAAGATTTTATATTTTTCTCATGTAGTTTGTTCAGGAAGTCTGGAAGGGTGTCCTCCGACAGGTCCCTTGTTTTCTTCTTCCCCCTTTTCTTTACTTTTTCCCCTTTCTTCCTTTCCGCATTAAGCTGCTTTTTGTTATTGAATGCGCCCCCCGTCAGATTATCCACTTCTGCCTGCCTCCTTGCTTCCTGCCTCTTTTTCTTGAGCCTTATCCAGTCCCACTCACGCTTCACTTTCCTTCCTTGTTCCAGGGCCCCTCTTCCAAGCTTGCCCTGAGTGAGCACCCTGCATGCATCTGCAAGCTTCTTGGTCCTTCTTGGGCCATTTGCTTCCCATTTTGCATTCTCGAATTTCTTGAAGACTTTATCATCACGAGCCCCAAGCACTATCCTCACTCTACCGAGGAATTCTCTTTTGCGCTCTTTCATGCTTCTATTCATAACGCTCTTCATTCTCTTTGCAAACTTTTCTGTAGTCTTTTCTGTGCTGAATGAATCAATGGTGCCCTCCACTATTGCTTCCAAAACCCTAGTTGAATACCTCTCACTTGATTTTTCGGCAGCTTTGTCTTTCTTTATTTCCCGGATCTGCTCCATAATCTCTGAAACATCTCTCTGTTCCAGCCCTTCAATTCTCTTGAGGTCGTCTGCAATCTTCCTGTAAAGGCCTTTTTTATTTATTTTTTCGATAACTTTTGCAGCACTTTCACCTGCAACAGCTTCGATTATTTCTATTGCCCTTTCAACAAACCTCTTCTTGATGAAGTAGTGCCCAACCTCTTCTATCTCCCCTGCAAGTTTATGGTATGTTTCTTTGTTAATCTCCTTCGATTTTCCAAGCTTATCAAGGACTGCTTCCTGAGCCACCATGATCTTTTCTCTCTCGGGTATCTCAGTAAGCTCGCTAACTACCGTATCATATAGTGAGCACACGAGGCAGTTTGACTGCCAGGAAGTGTATCTGCCATAGCCATCTCCTTTCTTGTGGTATTCAGTAGCCCCAAGAAGGCTATCTTTTCCAAGTCCAGGAATCTCTGGAGTAACTGTCCCCTTTTTCTTGTCCTTCCTTTTGTTCCTATTGTTGAATAGTTTTATCCTCTCCCCCAAACTCCTCTTGTCCCCTGCCCCATAACCAAGCATGGTTGCAAGGCGCATGCCTGCAGCATACCTCTCCTCTGGTTTGATGCTTTTTCCCGTAAGCCTCCAAAGGTCTGACATTACTGCAAGCTCGTATACTGAGTTGTCGAACTTCATCCTTAGCAGGGTTTTTGGCCATGATGCATCACCAGGAAGCGGAATCTCCTTTCCATCATCCCTTGCCCTTTTGATTATTGCCTCCTCAGTAGATGCATATGCTGCCCTGAACATTTCATTGTCCACCACGATGAATTTTGCATCTGCGCACCAATCATTAAGCGCAAGCCTGAGGCCTATGCGGGTCCTTGCGAAACCCTCAAGCGTTTCTCCTTCCGTAGGTTCTTCTTCAGCCTCCGTAGGTTCTTCTACAACAACTTCTTCGTCCCCACCAGTCACCTTTACTCTCTCAGGTTCAGTATCAACTTCAGCCTCTTCATCTGGCTCCGGGCCATTTCCGCCAAGGTCACTGTTAGTTTCTGCAGTTTCTTCAGGCCCTGCCTCTTCTGCCTGTGCATCCACTCCACCAACAACGCCCGCAGAAGGCACAGTATCTGTTTTCACAACATAAACTTTCGCTGCAGAATCCTTTTGAGCATCAACCACATTCTTTCCAAACGGAAGAGTTATTCCCTGCTGACCGAGCCAAAGCCCTCCAGCAAGTATCGCAGCACCCACAAATGGAAGAGTTGTTGCAATTGCAATCCCTTTCGCAACCCCACTTCCTTTTCTTGAGTAGCGTGCCTGTTCTGCAGAAGCCATCTCAGCCACTCTCAGCTCTCTGTCCAGCTTATCCTTTGCCTTCTTCCCAAGCCAGACTCCAATCTCGCCTTCTCCCTTAAGCGCCCTGAAGAGAGCTTTCATGTACTTGTCCCTTTCCCTATTGTCAGGTTCAAGCTTCATGAGAGCCATCCGTATCTCTGGAATGTATTTTGCCATCCCTTCCTGTTTGCTACCCGCAGTCTTTACACTCGCATACAGATTAGCAAGAATATCTACCATCTGGGTTTCGTTTTGCTTGAATGCGCTTATTTTTAACTTAAGTTCCGTGAGCTCTGCTTCCATTCTCAGAACTCCTTCAACCTGATTTTTTCTGAGCTCCCTTTCCCTCTTTGTTCCAAACCCAACGACCATTTCATAGTTTAGTTCTGCAATTCTTTCTGCCGCGAACTCATCAATTTCACCCTCACCCTTTTTTGCTTCTAGCATTTCTTTGAGGGCATGGACCTTTTCAGCATCCTCTTTGCTAAGCTCCCCGTTTTCCAAGCTAACCGCACAAATCCTGAGGATTCCTTTTCTGCTGTATTCTCCAGGGGAAACCTCAAGGGCATCAAAAACACCTGCAATTCTTTTGTGGGAGTTACTCTGCATTTCCTGCCAGAGCAAATACTGTTTAAGCTCTTTTCTGGGAATAATTCCTTTATCTGGAGTACCAATGAATTCTTTTTTGAACGCCCTAAGCCTTTGCATTCTCCTCATTTCAGGGCTGACCCCTGTCATGTCTCCATCATAAACAGTATCTTCCGATGCAGCTATCTTTTCCGCAAGCCGTATGGCATCTGTTAAATCATCAGCAAATTCCTTCAGCCCACTGCTTCTTTTTGTTCCAGATTCCACAAAAACAGTTTCCATCGCGTAAAAGATGTCTCCATATCTGCTGAAGTCCTCAAGCAGTTCAATGTCTTTAGTTGGTGCAGTTTCTGTCCATTGTGGTGGAGATGTTGAAAGCCGGGTATTCGCCAGTTCTAGCTTTCTCTGGGTAGGGGACTCTACTGCCCTAGGTTTCTTTTTCTGCGGAACCCTAATGCTTGTGCCCTCAAGGCTTGCCACGTTTCCTACTCCATTTTCCCCAGTTTTCATAGCCCCCGTATCCATTCTTTCAGAAACCTCGCGTTTTCTCTTGGGTCCATCCCCCTCAATAATGTCTATAAGTATGTCTGCCCTACTTCCCTCGTTTGCCAATTGCCCCATTTCAGTGTCATCAAGACCAGCGAAAAGCCCAGATTGGCTCAGTCCAGAGTCTTCCCTTGGGCTAACCCCCTCTTTTGCAGAGGCATCACCTTCTACTCCATGCATTTCCAGTACGGTTTTTTCCATTGGCATTTTCTCAGCCTTAGGCACCCCTGCTCCAACAGGCTCGCTTGTTTTCTGTGCCTCACCACCCTTCTTTATCACTGTTCTTGAAGAAGGCGGTCTGCTCACTGGCCTTACTGGGCGAACGCCCACCACGGTTTCTAGTCTTCCTTTTCCCTTTTCTTTCTTGGAAACTCCCACACCAACTGGTCCGGTTGCACCAACCTCTTTCTTGCTCCTGATTACGGTTCCAGTGGAAACAGCTTCCTCAGAATTATTTGGATTTCTGCGGTCGGATTCTTTTTCAAGTGCTTCAGCCTGTGCAAGAAGATTTTCTATGCCTTCCACATCAACTTCGATATTCAGAGCATGTGCCCCCTTAATGTTTTCTTCTGCGCGAAACCTTCTCGTAAGTGCCATCTCCTGCAAATCAGTGCAATCGCATTCGTCCAGCTTTGCAATAAGGTCTATTTCCTCCGGGCCCATAGGGCGTATCTCTAGTCCATCCAAAACCGGAATTTCTGCAAGTTCAACACCTTCAATCATTGAGGGTCTTGCAGGAATTGGGTTAACTGAACCAGCTACTCCATCCTCGTTCTGGAACCAGGTATCTGAAGCATCTTCTGGACCTTCTGCAGCTTCGCCTTCAGGCCCTGTAGTATTCCAAAGCCTTGTTTCTGAAAGCCCTGCGCCTTCATCAATTCCTTTTCCAAGCCCCACGGGAGCTTCCCCTTTCTTTCCTGTAATTGCTTTGAAGCTTCTACCAAGGCCATCCCAGCTATCAGTACCAAGTCCTTCTTCTTCAAGCACAGGCCCAATATCATCTGCACTTGGCTCAAGAGGTTCCGACTTTCTCCTCTCTCTTATTACGTGATCAAGTTCGAAGAACACAGAGTTTTCATCCAGCACGCTTCCTTTCCCCCTTGGAATATATTCTCCCAAAATGAGCAGCTCATCACCAATCTTCGTTACGGTGGGCCCCTCTTCCCCTTCTTCCATGAGCCTGCTCCTGCGCAGCTCTGTAAGCGTGGTTATTCTTTTGAGAACCCTGTCCTGGAATACTGTCCTAATATTCCCGTCAAGATCAGCTATAGTTTTTTCGTCATCCCCTTCCCTGGGCGTAAGGAACTCATTCAGGGGCTCGAGTTTTGCAAGCTGGGAAACCTCTTTTTGCCTTGCATGTTCTTCTGCAACCGCTTCAACTGCCTCAGTAAGATTGCTGCGGGATTCCTCGCTTGCGCTAGATGTATTGCCAGTTGCCTTCCTGATAACGCTGTTCCAGCTTCTGTTCCTAGCAGATCTTCCAGAAGAACCGGCAGCATCATCCTTAAGACTTCCGCGGCCTTTATCCGGTCTATTTCCCTCATCTTTATCAGACATAACCATCAATTCCAACTATTATTATGATATAATATAGTATAGAAACATTTATAAACTCTTTCTGCCACATCCCAACCCCCCCACAGACGTAAGCCCCCCCTTATTTATAAACACATATTCCCACATACTCCCGCCAAACACGCAAATTTAAGCGTTTCCCACCACACTATTTCCATGCAAGAAGAAAGAGCCCAGAAAAGCCTGGAAAAACTCGAAACCAAGCTCAAAGATATTCAAAACCTTGGTTTCAGCGAAAAATACTCCGAAATATTCGAGCTTGCTTCCCAGTACACAAAAGATTCCCGACACTACCTGAAAAAAGGAGACCATTTTAGCTCATTTGGCTGTTCTGACTACGCATATGGCCTTCTCGACGCAATCCTCATAATCGAAGGAAAAAAAGGTGAATTTCCAGAATGAAGCTCAACAAATCCCTTGGCCAGCATTTTTTAAACAGTGCTTCAACATTAGAGTTCGAAGCCACTCTTGCAAACCCCAAGGGAAAAACTGTGCTTGAAATCGGCCCAGGAGACGGTCGTCTTACTGAAAAACTCCTGGAAAAAGATCCAAAATCCCTCATTGTAGTGGAGAAGGATTCCCGCTGGGCAGAGCACCTCAGGGATAAATTCGGTGAAAAAGTTCATGTAATAGAAGGAGACTTCCTTGAACAGAAAAACCTCTCAGCAGATGTAATTGTAGGCAATCTCCCCTATTACATTTGTTCCCCCATAATATTTTCACTCGCCAAAATCCCGTTTAACTCCGCAATCCTAATGGTCCAGCTTGAATTTGCAAAAAGAATGGTTGCGGTGCCCAAAACAAGCGAATACGGAAGACTTTCGGTAACATCCCAGCTTCTCTTCAATACAAAACTAATCAAGAAAGTAAAAAAAGGTTCATTCACCCCACCCCCTAAGGTAGATTCCGCCATAATCCTCCTCAAAAGAAACGACTTTGAAATGGACCAGTTTCTGGAGGATTTCATCCGAATACTTTTCCAGCACAAAAACCAGATGATAAAGAATGCATTACATCACGGAGGAATCGAAACAGATCTAGAGCTCCCAAAAAAGCGTGCGCGTGAACTCTCAAAAGAAGAAATCCTTGAATTAAGCGAAAAGCTCAGGGCTTCGCTTCAATAGTTACTTGTATTTCCCCCTCAGTAGTTAATCTTGCAGAGGTATTTGAAGCAGGATACTCAAACCATATTTTTTCTCCTGACACTACATTCTCCCTTACGAAAACAAGGTTCTGTCCTCCTGCCTTATCCTGTACCATAATCCTCTTCAGATTCACAAACGGCTGCACAAGAACCAGGCTCTTTCCCTCTACTATTTTCTTCCTGAACGTTACTGAACCTGCCCCCCTCTTCCAAATTAAATAGACGATCATGACCATTACAAGGAATGCAAAAAATGCAAAGATTCCGATAAGAATCCATCCGGTCATGTCGATATTAGCCAGCATATTCATCAAACAACCCCTACCTTGGACCTAGAAAGGAGTGATATCACTTTTACGCGCTTCTTTTTTAACTTAACCCTGAGCGCTCGGTCATTTGTGGCAACCATCAATCCCTTCTCTTTCGCATATTCAACTATCCAGTTATCCACGTTTCCGCTGCTTTCAACCATTTCGTGCTCCCTGAACCTTAGAAGCTTCAGCCCAAACCTAGCCGCAGCTCCCTCCTTTCCTTTTCCTTTGGAAAGTTTTTCAAGTTCTCCCACCACTCCCGTAGGAACAACGAAACTATGAGGAACTTCCAGCATTTCTTCTATTTTCGTAAAAATGTCCAGCTTGAACTGGTACGGCACAAGAAGAAAATTAGTATCCAGAAGTACTTTTTTTGGAATCAAGAAAGAATCTCCTCCACAATCTCCTCAGCTACGAACTTCTTCATGTCTTCATACCCTTGTCCTATTCCCACATACAGAATAGGAAGATTCGCAACTCTTGAGACTGAGATCACTGTTCCGCCCTTTGCGTCACAATCTAGCTTTGTAAGTATCACTCCATCCAGCCCAATGTCTCCATTAAATCTGGAAATCTGATCTACCATCGCATTTCCTGCAATGCTTTCTCCTACGTATATCTTCAGGTCCGGCTTGATTACCCTATCCATTTTCTTGAGCTGATTTAGGAGGTTTATGTTTGTTTCCTGCCTTCCGGCAGTATCAATAAGCACAACATCTAGGTTGTTTGATTTTGCATAATTTACAGCATCAAATGAAATTGATGCGGGATCTGCCCCATATGCTCCATGAATCACTTTAATTCCCAATTTTTCTCCGTGATACACAAGCTGCTCAACCGCTGCTGCCCTGAACGTATCAGATGCTGCAACGCAAACAGTGTGCCCGTTTTTCTGCAAAAGAGTAACTATTTTCGCGATAGTTGTAGTTTTTCCTGCTCCATTTGGTCCCACGACCATAATCTTATACGGTTTCTCCCCCCCCATTATCCTTTCCGAGAACTCAAACCCTGGAGTTTCCTTAAACATATTCAGCAGGATGTCCCTTAAGCTATCCTTTACAAATACTGCAGTCTGCCCCCTCTTTACTTTTGCTCCAAGAATCCTTTTTCTCAATTCCTCCTTTATTTCTTCAGCAACAGAAAGTGCTACATCACTTTCCAACATCCCCAATTCCAGTTCATCTAGGAGTTCGACAACTTCCCCTTCTTTAACCTCGCTTTCTCCGGTAATAGTTTCGGTTACTGTTGCAAAAAGACCTTTTTTTACTTTCTTTTTGAGCTCTTCGTCCCTCTCCTTTGCCTTCTCTTCTTTTGGAAGTTCAACTTCTTTGGGCTTTTTCTCTTCAACTATGGGCTCCGCTTTCTCAACTTCTTTTGGAATCTCTTTAACAACAGGTTCAGGCATTTTCTCTTCTTTTTTAGACCCAAGAATCCTCTCAAGCAACCCTTTCTTCTCCTTGGGTTTTTCAGGAGGTTTTGGCTTTTCCTTTGGAATCTCTTTAGGTTTTTCCGGCTCCCTTTTTCCCTTTTTAGGTACTTCTTTCACTGGAGCAGGTTCAACCTTTTTTACTTCAGGAGTTGGTTTTTCTTTTTTAGGAGGTGTTTTCTCTTTCTCCTGTTTAATCTCGGGCTTCTCTTCTTTCTTTGGAGCCTCTTTAGGTTTTTCAGGAACTTTCTTTTTTTCAGGAGACTTCTCTTTGGGCTTGGGTGCCTCTTTTTTTTCAACAGGCTTCTTCTCAACAATCTTTTCCTCTTTAGGCTCCGGTGGTTTCTTCTCCTCTTTTTTGCCCGAAAGCTTTTCTACAAAACCAGAAATCTTCTTTCTTAGGAGACCGAACACTCAGAGCTCCCCCTTGCTGGAGTTTTCTGAATTCAGTTTCGAGCTTTATCATTTCCTTATCTACTTTTTCCAGCTCGTCTCTCATCCTTTTTACTGCCTTTTCAGTAAGCTCGATTCTTTTTGAAACCTCTGCAGATGCTCCTTTAATGTCATACTCTTGTGAATACCCGGAACCAATAGGTATAAGCACATTTTTTCCTTCAAGCGTTGCCTTTACAAACGCCCCTCCTCCGATAGGCACAAGCCCTTCGCCATCTTTCATCCCTTTTATTGTGAGGATAGAACTGTTTAGCTCCATAAGCGAAACCATTAGCTTTTCCAATTCCCTTTCAAGAACCTGCTTCTGCTGGCTGTAAAGCCTTGCATTTGCAAGAACCTCTTCCTGTTCCATTATGCCACCTTGACAATTTCAGCAATCTTAACGTTGGTTCTCTTTATTCCATTCTGCGCTCCGAAAAGAGCGTAAACAATCTCTTTTGCATGAGCTTCGGTCTTTGCTTCAATTTCCTTTGTAAAAGCCCTCTTTTCAGAACCAAGCTTCATCTCTCCACTTATCCTAAACTTCATTTCATCACCCTATAATCATTCAATCATTCCAAGTGCTTCCTCTACTCTCCCAAGCTCAAAAGAGCTTGTTGCTTCCCCTGCAAAGTACCCATTGTCCGTTGCAAGCAGGCCAATGCCCACAAATCCGGTTCCAGTATTCACAGATCCCGGAAGCCCCTTTACCTTGAGTATGTCCCCCATCTCAGCAAGTTCTCTTTCGGTTGCAGAGTAGTGAGTTATGAACCCTTTGTTGTTTGCAACGCAGAGCGAGCCCATTGCAGTAAACCCTGCAACGTTAAAAGGAACGAGCTCAATCCCTAAACACTCTTCCATTTCAATCCTTTCCTTTTGGTTTATACAGGGATTTACAAGCCCACCCATATCATTCAGGGCGATATTGTTCCCGTGTGCGTTCATTTTTTCCTTGGAAACATAAACCGCAAGTCCGGTTTCCTTTTCCAGAAGCTTTACTTCACTATCCGAAGAAAGCGAAGGGAGCACAATTCCATTATCGTTCATCACAACATATATTCCGTTTAGGTTGTATGCCTGTACATTAATCTTGATTCCTTTCGTTTTCAGGCCTGAGCACACAGTCTCCATCAGGCTATCTTTCGCATCTATCGGGAAAAGAGTATGCTTTCCGTTCGTGCAGAAAAACAGCCCAATAAACGGGTTGCCGAAATAAGCGGCCCTTCGGTACGCCATCGTTATTCCTTCTTTTTATGAGCCTCAGCTTTAACCTCAGGCTTAGGCTCTTCCTTTGGAACCTCAGCGGGTTTTTCCGGCTCCTTTTTTTCAGCGGGTTTTTCTTCTTTGGGCTCCGGAGGCTTCTCCTCTTTCTTAGGCTCTTCTTTTACTGGAGCAGGCTCAACCTTTTTCTCTTCAGGCGCCGTTTCTTTCTTTTCTTCTACTTTCTTTTCTTCCGCCTTTGGAGCTTCTTCCTTCTTCACCTTAGGAGTCTCAAGCTTCTTTTCCTCAACCTTTTCATCTAGGAGTGAAACAACAACTCTATCTCCACTCTTTACTGCCTTTACCTTGATTTTCCTAGGAGGTTTTTGGATTCCCCTTTTCCAGATAAGGCTGTTTACTCCTTCGCTTATTGAAACATCCGTCTCTTCAGCTTTCATATGTCTGGAGATAAATTTCCTGACTATTTTTACTGCCTTCCTGCTTCTCTTTGTGCGGGGAGGAGTATCATAAGCCTTCCTGAGCGGAATAACATAAATTCTCTCGAGATCTGCCATGTTAATCACTTATGTATCCGATCTTTTCGGTTCTCCAGTTCCTGCTCTGGTTGTTCCACATTACCTTCCTCTTTGTCCTTACGGTTACAAAGACAGGCATCCTCTTGTTCTGCCTGGTTTTCTTCCCAAGTCTCTTTTTCTTTTCCGAGCTCTTGTGTTTGCTCATTAAAACCACCTTATTTGAATGTTATTTTTGTTTCCCGCTGGGTTCCTTTTATTGCCTTTAGGATGGCAATCAGCTCTTTTTCCGAGAGCTTCCTTCCAGCTTTTTGGTAAAGGTTGAACACTTGATTTGCAGTCATTGCATAAAGCTGCGAATTCGCCAGCTTCACGTTCATGAGCCGCTCATATGCATTTTCGCTGAGAGCTATCCGGAGCAGGCCCTTGACCTGCCCATCTTTCTTTTTCTCTTCAGCCTCTTGCATTCTTGCCTCTTCGAGGCTTTCAGACAAAGGCTTCACCCGTTGAGTTCGCTCGCGGTCTTGTCTAAGAGAGACATTCCCTTTGCGGTGAGTTTCCTTCCTTTGGAGCATTTTTCCATAAGGCCCAGTTCTTCAAGCGCCTGGAATGCTTTTCTTATGGTCGATCCTCCTGATGGAACATGCTTCCCGGGTCTCACTCCCCTATTCTTCTTCCCGCCGTAGTGGCTCCTCATCCTATTCACGCCTACATTGCTATTTACGTAGGTCTGCCTCATGAGGGAAGCGCATCTTGTATACCAAAAGCCTTCGTCTTGAGGAGGCCTATCAGCATGTGACCCGCTTTTCACGATTCCCACAAAATCCGGCTTTGGGATGCCCATTTTTTTGAGCTTCTCCGCCGTTTTTGCTATAAGCGCATTTGCATCAGCATCATATACCCTAACCATATTTTCACCTGTTTTGTTGCTTTTTCAATAAAAAGCTGGATACCTTAGGTTCCAATATTTAGATTACTTGTATATTTAATACCTTGCTTATGCCTAGTGACCAAGAAATCTATGAACTCTATGGAGTTATAGCTTTTCAGGCAAGCTGGGGAAAGCTGAAGGGGAATTGGACACGAGTTAGTTGAGTAATGTCACAAGAATCCTCTTATTCTTACTATGGAAACTTTCCTTTGGTATATTGTCACTGGAAACACTGGAAACACACCGCATCCTTTTCTTTATAAAGTTCTTAATTCACTTTGTTACCAATGATGGCCATAAGAAGTTGGAAGTTTCGAATTTACCCAACAAAAGAGCAAGAAAAAGAACTCCAATATTATTTCTACGAATGCAAAAACCTATGGAACTACTTGCTGGAGCACACAAAAGAATACTACGAAAAAACCAAGAGATTTCCAACAAGGAAACAACTTTATCTCTTAACAAAAAAGAAAACCAAAATATTCTCACAAGTAGCCCAAAACATAGCAGACAAACTCACGAAAGCCCTGAAAGGAATGATTGCAACAAAGAAAAAAGGAGGAAAAGCAGGTTTTCCCAGGTTCAAGCCAATAGAACGAATGAAATCATTCACTTACCCACAGTTTGGATTCAAACTAAATGGACAACTTTTACTTTCAAAAATAGGAGAAATCCAAATTAAAAAACACAGAGAAGTTAAAGGAAAAACCAAAACACTCACAATAAAACAAATGCCGTCAGGAAAGTGGTATGCAGTATTTGCTTCTGAAGTTGAAATGATGCCAACACGCAATAAAGGTCCAAAGGTAGGAATCGATCTCGGAATAGAGCATTTTGGACATTTAAGCAATGATTCCGTAATCGCGAACCCAAGGCACCTGAAGAAATCAGAAAACAAACTTAAACAGGCTCAGAAACTGCTCTCAAAGAAAAAGAAAGGGAGTAAAAACAGGAAAAGAGCAAAATCAAGGGTGGCACGGGCTTACGAAAAAGTTACCAACGATAGAAGAGATTTTCTGCACAAAGCCAGCAGGAAGTTGGCAAATTCATATTTTTTAATTGCAATGGAAGATCTAAATGTACACGGATTAAGCAAAGGTTTCCTTGCAAAACATGTATTGGACTGTAGCTGGGCAGAATTCAAAGGAATGCTTCATTACAAAGCGGAGGAAGCTGGTTCTGAAGTGGTTCTTGTAGATGCTGCCTACACTTCTCAGGAGTGCAGCAGCTGTGGTTTAATACGAAAGAAAACGCTTGCAGAAAGATGGCATAATTGTTCTTGTGGGGCATCTATGCACAGAGACTTTAATGCAGCCAAAAACATACTTAAACGAGCTACCGGTGGGCGCCGGGAAGCTAGGCCATTTAGGCCAGAAACGCCTGTGGAGAGTGGTCCTCTGCCCGAAAGGGTAAGTTCTGCCGATGAATCAGGAAACTCTGTCTGCGAAGATGGAAGCCTCACCCTGTAGGGTGGGGAGAATGTCACATGTTTCTAATTAGCCCAACAGGCAAAGATTACCTGGATTTCCCGCTTTTGCTATAGTGCCAGAACATCCAAAGAGAGGCTACCAGGAATACCATGATGATTTCGTTTGACGGGAGGAGGTAGTGCGTTATTTCAGTTTTCTCCAGTTCGGGTTCCCCTGGCCTGTAGTACTCTTCGCTTCCTGCTGGCTCCCCGGTTTCACTTACTCCCTGCCTGGTAATTTTTCTGCTCAATATCTCCCGTGCGTAAGTATGTTCTCCCAAAAAGAAATCTGTAACAGTGATGTTCATCCAATGAGGCCCCCATCCGTCATAGGTATAGTTTACCTCGTATAGGTGCGAGAAAGGGTTATCCTCTTTTACTACCGGATTGGCCCAATATGAAATCTCATAATTCTCCATACTAGCATTGCTGAAATTCTGAGTCTCATTTACAATTATGTGCCAGGCGCCCATTGGATCTTTAAGCACGCTGAAATCATAGATACGCGCATACGCAGTTTCGTTTCCATCCATGCTTATTTCTGATTTGTATATGCTCTTTCTAGAAAAAACAAGAGTATCAAAATGATTATTTTGGTACCATTGTTCTCCAATCACGGGCCGCACAAGGAAGAAGTTTGCTTTTCCAGGTTCAACTATGAACTCACTTCTGTCATATACGCTTATTGAGCTTTCATAAGTTATCCCTGTTCCATTACCTCCTACTGGACATTCATATGCATAAAAATAATTCCCCTCTAGGATGACAGTTAGATTCTCAGTCCCATTTGCAGTTTCCAGCAACTCAACATCAAACGGTATGTTGATTATGGGATTTATTCCAGAAAGACCCACTGACATGTTTTCATTCCTGAATTCAAAATACATGTTTGCCTGCAGCGATCGATTGGAAATATAGCAGGTATACTCACTGATGTTTATCTCATCTTCGTATTCCTCGTTCCACCCCCAAAGAACCCCTTCAGCATCCGGAGGGATGCGATTATCTACAGCAGGAAGCACAGTTATGATCCTTACTCCTGCACCTGTAGCATAACTCCCGAAACTAACATTGATAGTTGCATTTCCCATTAGTTTTTCTGCACCTAACCCTTGATTATGCTGCACCACTTCCTCAACCGGAGGGTCTTCTAAAGCAATGCAAAAACCTAGAATAAGCAGGAGGAGGAAAATCTCCCTAATCATAAAATCTCTTCCAGTTGGTCTATGGGGACAAGTTTCAACAGGTCGTTGGTCTTCTTTACTTCAAGCCTGGCCCGCTCTACTCCTTTGAGGGCACTCATAAATCTCCTCACGTCCTCCTCCCCATCGAACACAAGGATGAGCTTCTTTTTCAGGTCAGCATATTCTGCGGAAATAACCGCGGATCCAATATCAAATCCATTTTTTGTTTCCTTGAA
>JAUWMC010000026.1 GCA_030613375.1 Microcaldota archaeon | reverse complement strand
GGAGAGGGGGATTAGGCCCAATCCTCTGCAAAGAAGGACAGAATTGTCTGGTTTTTTGGAAACGGTAAATTCCCCATATGGACCCTCTATGTAAAGTTTTGTGCCTTTTTTCTTTTTTGAAAGGTTTTTCTTGAAGGGAGTGGAGAGGTCGAACATGAATATTACTTTCTTTTCTTCCGGGGCAGAGAAAAAGGAAAATGGCTCGAAAACCTTTCCTTTTGCATCTAGATAGAGCTTGACAAATTGGCCGGACTTGAACTTGAAGCTGGGAGGACACTTAATAGTGAGAAGATTGAAATTTCCCTCCTGCTCAATAGAAGAAACTGTACACGATAATGGTTTCTTCTTCTTCATGGGTTCGTATCAGAAAAGAGGGTTATAAATGTTTCGTTAAGGCCTCTCAGGCACTATGGAAAATTTTGAGAAGGCCTTCCAGGAATTCTAGCTTGTCCCGCGAGATTGGTATTTTAGATGCGATTTTGGCCGCACCCATATATGACCCTTCTCCAATCAGCCTGTCGACTTCCTCCCCTGCTATAATGCTCAGCTCTTTTTTCGTGATGTCAAAATCCTCTGCTATTTTTATTCCATCATCAACCGCATCCCTAAAACTCCCAAGCTGGAATTTTATTACTTTGATGACGATATCCTTCACTTCTTCGGGGGGAAATCCATACTCCTTTGATTTGTGCAATGCGCCCATGTAATCTTTTTCATTCGTAAGCTCGCTAATGATGCCTTTGCGTGCCTTAATCACCAATTCCTCTGGGACCGGAAGGCTATCAGCTATCCAAGACACCCTATGGTAGTTTCCTTCTTCCAGCAGTTCAGTTGCTTTCCTTTCTATCGCTTTGCTTACTTCTTCATCTGATATTCCAAACTCTTCTGCGAGCTTCTTCACCTGGCCGGGAGTACCGACCATGATATCCTCTATTGCCTTAATTGCGGCTTCCCTCATTTTTTCCTTGTGGGAAAACTGCTTTGCCAGATATGCCAGCTTAATTTGCTCCCCGTTGGCCTCAAGCTCTTCAATCATATCGTTTTTCAGGGCAGGCAGGCCACCCTCAATTCCAAATTCTTCAAGCAGGCTTTCTGCAGTGGAATCGTCTTCATCATGGACCAGCCTCTTTGCATGCTTAATTGCAGATTCGGTGGCCATTTCGTGGATTCCAAACTCCGCAGCAAGTCTAATTGCAGACGCGTCCTCCCCCCATTCAACAGAATGTTTTATCTGCTTTTTTGCTGCTGAGTTTGCTTCCTCAGTGTATCCAAGCGCTCTTGCTTTTTCTATCGCACCAGGGTAATACTTATCTTTAAGCTCTGTATCAATTGCAATGTGCCCGGCTATTCCGGAGCGGGCCGGGTTTCCCTGCTCAGCATTGATTTTTGCAAGCAGAAATGATCTATCTCCTCTTCGGAGGCGCCCGAGGTTGCGCACATTGCCGATTTTCTTCAATGTTTCGCTTCTTTGCACTAAAGGAACTCCATCAGTTATTTTGCGCTTTCCCATAAACCCACAATAAGTAATATACTCACACCTTTTTATAAAACTTACGAAACGAATGGGTGAATATAAAGTTTTCGTTTGATGCTAATGATATGAATCCATTTTGCAGAATGGAAAAACGGTGAAACAATGAATAAACAGATATTCTCAATATTCCTGCTGGCAATGCTCATTTTTTCTGGATGCATACAGATTAACCTCCCAGAAGAAAGGGTGGTGATGTGCACTGCGGAAGCAAAAATCTGCCCGGATGGAACTGATGTAGGAAGGGTAGGGCCGAATTGTGAATTTGCCCCGTGTCCTGAAGAAGATGGAGGCAGCATTGAGGAGGAATCCTTGTTTGGGCAGGAATGGAAACTTCTCAAAATAGATGGTGAAGTAATTGGGAACAACCCGGTTTACCTAGAATTCAATGCAGAGGATGAGAGGTTCAGTGGGAATGCCGGATGCAACCACATGGGCGGAGGCTACATCCTGGATGGAGACCAAATAGAGTTTGGGCAGACAGCAGTTACCCTGATGTACTGCGAACAGTATATGGATTTGGAAGGAAAAGTTCTTGAAAAGATAAATAATGGCCCGTACAAGTGGGAGATTGTAGGGCAAGAACTGGACTTCTACGAAGGCAGCGAGCTTGTGATGGAGTGGATTGCTGAAGAATAGTTTTATGAAAGTTGGTTTAGATAAAAAAGGGTTGAGAACATGGCAAAAAGAAAGATGCCCAGATGCATGAGCACCCAGCATCCGGATAACGCCACTACACCGTTCTTTAGTTCAGGGCAGGTGATGGGTGGGGAAGACGAAATTAAAGAAGCGTTTTATGTATATTCTACTTTGGGATGCACAGAGCAGATGTGGGATTCCGAAGGGAAGGAAGTAGATAACTATGTTGTGAAAAAACTCCTGAATAATTATGGGTATTATTTTGCCAAGAATAAATTGGGAAAGGATTTGTTCCTTACTGTAAGGGTTCCAAATCCGGAGGTTGAGAAAACCGAGGGGAAGATTTTGCTTGAGGCGCTGGACGCGATTCCGAGGAATTTGGATGCGGCAAGCGCATTTTATGGGGAGGAGATTGCGCCCATATTTGAAGTAATTTTGCCGATGACTACAAGTACAGTTTCGCTGGAGCGTCTGCGAAACTACTATGAAAAATTCGTGGTAGGAAAAGCGGGGGAGAAATTATCCCCAAATGATATTACGCTGGAAAAGTGGATTGGGAAATTCGGGCCTGCAAGCATAAACGTGATTCCACTTGTGGAAGATTTGGATTCCATGGAGAATATTGGGAAGATTGTAGGGGATTTTGTGCATGGGAGGAAACAGGAATACCAGAGAGTATTTCTAGCACGCAGTGACCCTGCTTTGAATTATGGGTCTGCTGCTGCGGTTTTGATTATCAAAAATGCACTCCAACAGCTTCATGCTGTAGAAGAAAAAGAATCACTTGAGGTTTACCCGATTCTTGGAGCGGGGAGCGCCCCATTCCGCGGAAATTTACGGCCGGACAATATTCACTCGTTCTTGAGTGCCTATCCAAGCATGCAAACATACTCAATCCAATCTGCTTTCAAGTATGATTATACGCCTTCTAAAGTGATGAGGGGGGTTGAGGAACTTAATGAAACCAAAAAGGGAAAACCCGTAGAAGTGGATGAAAAAAGAAATTCAGAGATCGCTGCAAAAATGTCGGCTGAATACAGAAAACAGCTGAAGATTCTTGCTCCATTAATTAACACCGTTGCGAAATTCACGCCTAGCAGGAGGAAGAGAAAACTGCACGTTGGGCTGTTTGGATACTCCAGAAAAACCAGTGGGGGGGTTAAGCTGCCCAGAGCGATTAGGTTCTGCTGCTCGCTTTACTCTGTGGGGATTCCTCCGGAGATGCTTGGGCTCAATGCGCTTAATGAGAAAGATTTGGATTATATGCGGGAGGTATACGCAGGGTTTGATTCGGATTTAAAGGATTCGCTCAAATATTTGAATATCGACAATTTGGCTAAGTTCCATGAACTGCATAAAAAAATGAAACCTGTTTTGGGTTTTGTGGATTATGAAGTGGATGCAGAGCACAAAAGATGGACCAAGCATATTTTGAGGAAGGTGCATGAAACCCATCCTGGGCCGGTTGAGGAAGAGATTCTTGAGGCGGCAATTAGGAGGAAGTTTCTAGGGTGAACTAATTGAAAGCCGCTAACAAAAAGAATCTGGAAACGCCCTCTGGGGTTTTTTCCTCTGCGGATTTCTGGCTGGACCAATATCCGGAGATGTTTTCAGATTTTGACCCGGCACCTTTTGAGCGGAGAATGATTTCCCAGGATTTTATTGAGGCAGTAACGAGGAGATTTCCTGAAGATTCGGAAGAAGAGATCTGCCTTAGGATTAGTGTTCCAAAATCTAAGTGCTCAGCTAAAACTGAATCAGTAATTGTAAAGAGACTCTAAAGGTATTTTAGAAAAATAGCAGATAGACAGGAAAACTCCCTTCATGCAGATCAAAAAAGAGGTACAACCTATTTTGTAGCAGGCTGCATTTTGTTGCTTGCTTTTGTCTGAGTAGGCTTGAATATGGAGAGTTTTATCTCCCAACTACTTGGAGTTGTATTTTTGCCTCTTGGATGGTTTGGAGTGTGGGAGGGAACAAGCAAAATTTTGAGTGCACCCGAGAAATACCAGAAAAAATTAAGCCGCTATAAAAAATTAGCAATTGCAAAATACGAATTTTTTTCGGAAGAAGAACTTCTCAAGAGAATAAAGAAAGCTGAGTAGAGAAGCAAAATATAGCCTAGATTAGGAATTCTGCAGCCTGGAACACGAGTATTGCGGCCGGAACTATGTATTTTACCATTAGATAGATTGGAGTTACAAACGGAGCAGGAACGTTTTCTTTTAGCGCTTTTTTGCAGCCTTTCCAGCCCCAGGTGAATGCAATCAATGAGGCTACTACTATGAGAGGGGCAAACCTTCCGATTATATGCGCATCCAAGAATTCAAGGAAGGGAATTCCATCCACCATGAAATCTGAGGCAATGGGGCTGTAGCTCAATGCGGATGGGATGAAGAATATAAGGAGTAGAACAAGCATGGCCCAACCTGCTTTTGCTCGGGAGCTCAATTTGATTCTAAGATTATCTATGAGGACTTCTGAAAGTGATACTGCAGAAGTGGTTGCTGCGCTGAATAGGAGCAAAAAGAAAAGGGACATTATGAGTGAGCCATAGGGCATCGAGAGGAATGCAAGAGGAAGGGATTCGAATGCGAGTTCTGCACCTGCAGTTGTGGGGATTGCAAAGGTGAAGGTAACTGTAAAAACAACTATTGCGCCGACTATTGCGATCATGCTGTCCGCTATTGCAATTGCAATAGAAGAATGGAAAATATCTTCCTTCTTTTTGAGGTAGCTTCCATAGGTGAGCATTACTGCTGCCCCTATGGCGAGGGAGAAGATTGCCTGCGTAATTGCATTCAGGATGTTTATGGGAGAAAGAAGTGCATCCATTTCGATTGTAGTAAGATAAGCGATTGCATCATTTATTCCAGAAAGGGTAAAGGAGTTGAGGAATATTAGGATTAACGATGCGAAAAAGATTGGGAAAAGATAGATATTCACTTTTTCAAGCCCGGATTTGATGTCTATGCGCGCAACTATCCAAACAATCATGAGTGAGATTAATCCTCCAAAGGGAAGGGCCCAATCTCCTACTGCGGATTCAAATGGAACGTATTGCCCTCCTAATGAAGTAAAACTATAGAAGAGAGTCCAGCCCATTACAACTAGATAATATGAGAGAACAAGGAGGCACAAGCCCAAAGGGAATGCAACAAGCCACCACCTTGTTCCAAGTATTTCCCTGAATGCTTTTACTGCAGATGTGCGGAGTTTTTTTCCCACTGTAAGTTCTACAATGAGTGCGGGAAGCGCAACAAACAGGACTGCAAGAATGTAAAGAAGCACGAAGGAACCCCCTCCGTGCAATCCGGTAATGTAAGAAAATCTCCAAATGTTACCGAGACCTACTGCAGAGCCGATGCATGCGAGTATGAATATATTGTGGGAAGACCAGCTTTCTCGCTTGGCAACTTTCTGCATAGAGGGAATTCAGGGAATAGGAATAAAAAGTAAATTCCAAAACTCAGAAATTTTGCAGTTGCTAAAGAATATAAATCTGGACCTGGATTCCTGCTTTATGGAGGAAGCAATGCTCTACACAAAGGAAGAAAACAAAGAAGTGCAGTGTTACCTGTGCCGGAGGATGTGCAGGATTAAGGATGGGGAAAAGGGATTCTGCCATGTGAGGGAAAACAGAGGGGGAAAACTGTATTCTCTGGCTTATGGGAAAGCTGTTGCTGTGAATGTGGATCCAATTGAAAAAAAACCATTTTACCATTTTATGCCCGGAGCGGATTGCTTTTCGTTTTCTACTGTTGGATGCAATTATCGCTGCTTAAACTGCCAGAACTGGGAAATTAGCCAGGCATATCCCGGGATAATCGGGGAAGATTGGAGCCCGGAGAGGATTAATGAGTATTGCTCTGTGAAGAATATCCCTGGAATTGCATATACGTATACTGAGCCTACTGTGTTCATGGAATATGCACTGGATACTGCAAAACTTGCGCATAAGCAGGATAAGTTCAATGTATTTGTGACTAATGGGTATATGAGTGATGCTGCAATCTCTGAGATGAAAGGGAGAATTGATGCTTCCAGAATTGATTTGAAGGGATTTACGGATAAGGTGTATAAAGATGTGTGCGGAGGTGTGGAGCTTGAAGGGGTGCTTGCTTCAATTAAAGGGTTGCATAAAATCGGGCACATAGAAATAATTAATTTGATTATTCCAGGGTATAATGATTCTGAGGATGATATACGGGCGGTTTGTGAATGGACTGCGGATTTGGATAAGAATGTGCCTTTGCACTTTATTGGGTTTTATCCATCTCATAAAATGATGGATGTGCCGCGGACTAAACTTGAGACTTTGCTCAAGGCACGGGAGATTGCAATGGATGAAGGAGTAAAATTTGCGTATTCTGGTAATTTGGAGGATGAGAAAAGTGAGAGTACATATTGCCCAAAATGCGGGGAGGTTGTGATTAGAAGGAGGGGGTTTAGGGTTCTTGAGAATAAGGTAGAGGGGTATAACAAGTGTCCGTGTGGGGAAGAGCTGTATCTTGTAAATGATATTGGGGAGTATTGGGAGAAAAATGGGAAAAAGAAGGATTAGATTGTTTGCTTCAGTCTGATTGAAATGTGTTAGGATACATGATGTTGGAAAAATGATGAGTGGAGAGATTAACGAATTGGAATTTCTTGAATTACCCCAAATCTGGCATCTGAATTTATGTGGGAGCTTACCCTTACAAAATTTGCCCC
The DNA here is from genome assembly GCA_030613375.1 of Microcaldota archaeon. GTDB lineage: Archaea > Micrarchaeota > Micrarchaeia > Anstonellales > Bilamarchaeaceae > CAIKOA01. Next base: position 8,903 of record JAUWMC010000026.1, on the reverse strand, counting down.
CCTTCCAGTTGACATTGCACAGATTATGTGACCTGTCCATTCCAATTCAGGGGAAAAGATTGGGACATTGAACTTGGAAATGGCAGCTCTGAGGTTTTCGGCAGATGAGGATGTAAGATCACTGACCCATACCGGGCTCACATTATGGATGAGCAGATTTACGCAGTCATTGGCTGATGTGGGAGAAGTGAGATGCCCAGCTACAAACAGGTGTGGCTCGCCTGGAACGATAAGTTCAAGCTCGCCGGAAGCGTTTATGCTCGGAGGAAAAGTTTTTTTATTCAGAGTCAATGCCTGGAATAGTGTAATTGCGGTGTGTAGAGAAATTAGCTTGCCGCCATCACATTCGGCAAGTTCTTTTGCTTTGGAAAATGGATATGAGTGTTTACCTAAACGGGCGCCCAAAATCTTCAGCTTTATTGGGTTATTCCCTCTGGGACCAGAGACATTTTTTGTTGCATTGTTCATATATCCACCCCATTATCAGAACATTATTTATGTACAATACTGCTTATTAATATATTCTGAGATTAAGAGAACGTTTTTGCACTGGTGAGAAAATGGGAAATATATTTAGAGAACTGGGTGAAGGGGGAAGAATATTCAAAAATGAACAGGCATTTGCATCAGAATACATTCCTGATGAGATAGTGAAAAGAGAGAGCGAGATTAAGGAGCTGGCATTTGCACTTAGGCCCATCTCTGAGAACAGGAGACCTCAAAGCATAGTTGTTTATGGGGCTCCTGGAACAGGAAAAACGTGTACTGTGAAACATGTACTAGGACAGCTTTCAGAATATACTTCCAAGTGCTTCCCAATTTATTTGAATTGTTGGAATTACCCTAGTAGATTCTCTATTTTGAGCAAGATTGCTGAAGAGGTGGGCATATTTATTCCACGCAGAGGGATTGCAGTAGATGAAGTATGGGCTGAGCTTGTGGGAGTGCTGAAACAAACTAAAAAGGTTCCAATAATTGTGCTGGATGAAGCAGATGTTGTTGCAGGAGACGAGCAAGGAATCTTCTATGATTTGCTTCGGATGAAGGAAAATGCGGGAATTGACGTGGGGGTAATTGCAATTACTAATAGGGGAGATGTGCTTTCGCAGCTGGATGATAGGGTTCGGAGTTCTTTGCTGCAGTCGTTTATGGAATTTAAGAGATATACTCCCGAGGAATTGAAGGAGGTTGTAAGAGGACGTGCGAAGATTGGGCTGTTTCCTGGAGCGTATAACGAAGAAGTGATTGGAGTGTGCTCAGGGTTTGGGGCGAAGAATGGAGGGGATGCGAGAATTGCGATTAATTTGCTTTGGTTAGCTGGAAGGAATGCGGAAAAGGATGCGCGTGATGAGATTACTCTTAAGGATGTGGAAGGGGTTAAGGGTAGTGTTCTGGGCAGCTTGAAAAAAGAGAAGATTGAGAGTTTAGATGAGCTGGACAAAAGCATTGTGGAGCTGATTAAGGAATCCGGGGATTCTGGCGTTAAAAGCGGGGAGATTTACGAAAAAGTTGGGAAGAATGAGCGGACTGTGCGGATGCGTTTGGGGAAGCTGGAAAGTATGGGATTAGTCGAGGCTGTATTTTCGGAAGGGGGAGCAGGGAGAACGAGGGTTTTCAGGATTCGAAGGTAGAGAACCACAAAAAGCCATAAATGATACCTTTTTAAACACTTTTAGACACAATCTATGTATGCCTGAGCCTCATCGAGTTCCAGTAGCCAGCAGCTTATCTACGATGTTGAATAAATCCAAGTCTATCCAAAAAATCCACCGGTTGGCACCAGAGCGCAGGCACCACTTTCAAATAATGCTCGAGGGCCTCCAGCTGCCAAAGGCTTTGAATGGCCAAGACAATGCATCTGTAAAACTGGTGTCAGGTCTCGCCGACAATGTTTTGTCTAGTCCAGCTTGCCAAGAAGCGTTTGAGAGTTTGAGCCCCCACAAGAGGTCTTCTGTTTTTAATGTCCTTAAGATGGTCCGTTCTATTAGAGATTCTCTTCTTGGCGATACGTCTGAAAAGCAGTTATATGTGGAGCCCGAAACTCAGGCAGTAGATACCATCAGTTCTGCTTTAGATACTTTAAAACAATCCCTCGAGCTTGCTCATCTCTCTTTAGACCCTGTTGCATATTTGCGTTTCTTAGCAAGAACAGGTTTTGATCCAAACGCCTTTTTGCCTTCATTGGTCGTGTATGCCCAGGATAGGGGGGCTATCTTTAATGAGGTTGCACAGGAGAAGTTGTTGGCAGGTAGGGAACTACTTTGTCTTGCAAGCAACCCATCTACGGATTCTCTGCGCCAGCTTGTACAGGCAGTACACATCAAACTTTTGAGGGAAGAGGGGGCAAAAGAAACAGAGACACTCGTAGATGCTTACAGGGTAGTAGCTACTGTATTGGATTGGGAGGGATTCGTTCGTCTTCGTGAGTTATTTTCTATTGAGCATCCAAAGCTGTTTTCAGAACTTAAAATGAAGGGTGGATTTCGGCGCGGCGACCTCAGTTTTGCCAAACCTATCTTTTTGGATGTCGGACTCTATGTGGGTTATCCAAGCTTGGGTGGGGAGATTGCCATCGCTCCTTTTTCCAGATATTTTAAGGAAGGGGAGGTAGCTATTTATGTCATCAGTGACCCTGAATTTATGCATAACCAGGGCAGAGCTGCCTTTGCGGATGGAACAAACATCCTGCTACCTCCTAATTACCACGAGCGTCAATTTCAGCATGAACTGCAACATGCATTTGATAAAGTTGTCTTAGTTCTTGAAAAGGAGAGCGAACTCCTTGAGCAGCCCAAATACGAATACCGTGCTAAACTCGCAGAGCTTGCTTTTGTTGATGCTCCTAGCCAGGTTGAAGCTTCTTTAGCGCAGTTGCACAGATTAGCCAAGCATGATTTGAGACCAAACCTTTCCCTTCTCGCACATATCGAAGCAAGCCAGATGGTTCTTAAAGCGATACAGGGCGTGGGGAGGAACGAATTGAAGGCACAGGCCATGGAACTCTTGAATAAATCTTACGAAGAAGAATGTGGGCTGACTTATGACACAATCCTTCAGCCTTTCTTAAGGTGACAAGACGTGCATCAATATCCATAAATCACGAGCCCTTATTATTGTGTTGGAGATATGTCTAGCACCCATCACCAAAGTAATCAGATGGAGCTCTTATCATAAAATTTGTGTTAAAAAGGGGGAAATGGAGGGTTTATAAGGAGTTAGGTTCACTATTATGATTAAGAGAACGAGTGAGTAACGACGGGAAGGTTTGTTTTAAAACCTTTCCAGCAAAAAGAGAACTATGGGTTCGGAAATAAGAGTAGGAGACATAATGAAAAAAGAGGTTATTTCCATTGAAGAAGATGCACCCATAACAGAAGTTGCAAAACTAATGAAGATTCACGATATTGGTTCAGTAGTGGTGGCAAAGAACAAGAAAGCTGAAGGAATAATTACAGAGAAAGATGTGATACACCAAGTCGTGGCAAAAAGTGCAGACGCTTCAAAAATCACTGCAATGGAAATCATGAGCGCTCCGCTGAAGGTGGTCCGCCCGGGTACAACCCTGGAGGAAACCGCTAAGAGGATGCGGCAATACAGCCTCAAAAGATTCCCTGTGATAAATGAGAATAATGAACTGGTGGGAATGATAAGCGAAGGAGACATAATGAATGTGTTCCCTTCGATTGTAGACTTGCTGGAAGAAAGGGCCAGAGCTGGCCGTTAACATGCCGAAAGGCATAATGCTCACGCTGTGCACAGGATGGCCGCGGTAGCCTCGAGCGATGACCGTTGCGTCAACAGTGCACAGCTCATACTCCTACTCATTTTGCAGAATCCATATAAGACAAAGCAAGTGTAAGCATGAAACTAAGCGTACGTGTGGTTCCAAATGCGAAAGCATTCAGAATCGAGCATAGTGAAAACGGATGGAAAGTATACGTGAAAGAGAAGGCAGAGAGAAACAAAGCGAACATGGCGCTCCTGAAAGGAATTAGGAATCTTCTCGGAAGGGAAGTTTTGCTCGTTTCGGGCGCGAAAGGAAGAAACAAGGTGCTTGAGATTGAAGGGACAGAGAAAGAGGTCCTTGACGCACTCCGAAAGGAAAGCGCAGGAAAAGGAGCTTAAGAAGCTTATGGAAAAGCTGAAGGATGCAGTGGTGCTCGTAGAAGGAAAGAAAGATGAGCATTCACTGGGACCCTACATGAGAGATGGGAAAATCCTGCAGGCTTCGTCCGGAAGGCTTCGGAAAGCTTGTGAGAAAGCCTCTGAACTCGGTGTACGCGAAGTACTGGTGTTTACGGACAGGGACAAAGCAGGCGAAGAGCTTGCAAAGATGGCCGAAGATGAACTAAAGCGGTACGGAATCCGCGCGGACCTGGACGTGAGGAAAACACTGATGGCAATGCTAAGGCTTGCAACTGTAGAGAACTTCGGGAAGAAGTATGAAGAAAAGATAAAAGAACTAGAAGAAAACTGAAAACGAAAATAAAAAGGTGAAAAAAATGGGAAAAACATACATTGATACAGTAAAATACCTCATCTATGCAGATGTTGATGTAGATGGATTAGTAGATAAACCCGACGTAGTTGGCGCGATTTTCGGCCAGACTGAAGGGCTTCTTGGAGAGGACCTTGATTTGAGGGACCTCCAGAAAAATGGAAGGATTGGAAGGATTGAAGTTGACCTTAAAGGACGTGGGGGAAGAACCCGTGGTGTAATCAAAGTGCCCAGTTCTCTGGACATGGTAGAGACCTGCATAATTGGTGCAGCGATTGAGACTGTGGAGAGGGTGGGGCCCTGCGAAGCCAACATCAAAATAAGCCAGGTAGAAGATACCCGAAACCTAAAGAGAGGCAAGCTTATCGAAAGGTCCAAGATTCTCCTGCGTAATCTCATTAATACTGAAATGCCTGAAAGCCAGGAGATTTCAGACATGGTGAGGGAAGAGGTAAAGGCAGCTGAGATCACCACCTATGGAAAGGACAGGCTTCCTTCAGGGCCCGGAATAGGGAGGGCAGAATCAATAATCCTTGTAGAAGGAAGAGCGGATGTAGTAAACCTGCTTAAGAAAGACCTTTCAAACGTGGTTGCAATCGGAGGGGCAAAAGTTCCGCCAGGAGTAATCGTCCTTACCAAGGAAAAGGAAATAACTGCATTTTTGGATGGTGACCGCGGAGGAGACATGATACTTCGTGAACTTGTAAATGGAGGAGCGGATATTGATTTCCTTGCAAGGGCACCCGCCGGAAAAGAGGTGGAAGAGCTTACAAGGAAGGAAGTGATGAAATGTCTCAAGAACAGGTTCCCGTTTGAGCAGGAGGCAAGAATAGCAACTGCACCCATTCCTTCAAGCAGGAACGCAATTATGCCTACGTACCGCCAGCAGGCTGCTCCTGCACCTAGACCGGAGCCCAGGGTTGAGTCCCGGGTTGATCCAAGAAGAAAAAGGCGCGAATCAATAGTTGAGCGCGTGGAAAGGGAAGCTGCAAAGATCAAAGCCCCAACTAGAGGAGAAGTGCCTGCGGTGGTAGAGAAGATTGTGGAGAAGCCTGAAGTGAAAAGACCTATGGCAAAGAAGCCTGAACCTAAAAAGGAAGAAACGCTTCCTGAGCCTATGAAGAAGCTAAGTAAGGAGGAGCTTGTAGATGAACTCAAGGCGCTTTCCAAAACCCTCAAGGCAAGGCTATACAACGAAAACTATGAGATGATTAAGGAACTTCCTGTAAGGGAAGTAATCAAATCAATAGATGAAGTGAAGGGAATACACGCAATTGTGTTCGATGGGATCGTAACGCAGAGGCTTGTTGACCTTGCGGAGAACAAGGGAGTGCAGGTGCTCGTGGGTGGAAAGATGGGCAACGTAAGCAAAAAACCCACCAAGCTCGAGCTTGTAATTCCCTCCTCTAAAAAATAGGTGCTGTTAGGATGAAGAGTGTAGCTATAGAAACATATGGCTGCACGCTAAACCAGGCAGACTCCGACATAATAAAGGGAATTCTGGAGGAAGCAGGATACCTGCTTTCCCCGGATTCTCCTATTGTTATTCTTAATACCTGTGCGGTGAAAGAAACTACTGAGAACAAAATTATTTTCAGGATTGCAAAGCTAAAATCCGAAGGGAAAAAAGTAGTAGTTGCAGGATGCCTTGGAATGAGCCCGAATGAGAAACGGGTGAGGGAAGCAGACCCGGATGCGGTTATTGTACTTCCGGATGCGATTTCGCATATTGTAGAAGCTGTTGAGTGTGCTGAAAGAGGTGAAGCGAAAACCTTTATCGGGGGCTCGGAAAAGGGAATGCTTCCCAGAATTTATACTAAACCGATATTGAGAATTGCAGTACAGGAGGGTTGCATAGGGAACTGCTACTTTTGCCAGACTAGGATTGCAAGGCCCAAATTAACCAGCCAGAAACCTCTTTGGATAAAAAGATGGGTAGAAGAGGGAGTGAAGAAAGGAGCTAAAGAGATTCAAATTACTGGGCAGGATACTGGTGCATATGGATTGGATATTGGTTCAAATCTTCCAGAGATGCTTAAGGAGGTTCTTTCTATTGATGGAGAGTTTAGAGTAAGATTGGGCATGATTAATCCGGGGCATGCAAAGAAAATGCTTCCTGAGCTTCTCGAGATTATGGAAAGTAAGAAATTCTATAAGTTCCTTCACCTTCCAGTGCAAAGCGGAAGCGAGAAAGTTCGAGAGGAGATGAACCGGGCACATAGTGTTGAGGATTTTGAAGAGGTTGTTTCTGATGTTAGGGGGAAATTTCCAGATGCAACGATTTCTACGGATATTATTGTGGGGTATCCCACTGAGAGTGAAGAAGATTTTGAAGCAAGCAAAAAACTTTTGGAGAGGATTAAACCAGATATTGTTAATATTTCTAAATTCTCCTCGAGGAGGGGAACGGAAGCGAGCAGGTTGAAGAAAATCGATACTGTTGAAGTGAAGAAACGGACTGTAGAACTGAGCAAGTTTGTAAAGAAACTGGGAAAAGAGAGGAATTCAAGATACCTGGAGAGAATAGAAAAAGTTTTGATTACGGAGATGCAGAAAACCCCTACTGGAAGGATGGGGAACTACAAACAGGTATGTGTAGATGCAGATTTGAAATTGGGGGAATGGGTTAACGTAAAGATAGTTGATTTTAACCACGGGAGCCTTTTTGGGGAATTGATCTAGTTATTGATATTGAACGGGTTGTAAACGTAAATGTCCACATACCCAAGATCTGTGGTCCATTCCCCTTCATCTTCAATAAGGTAGGAGCCCACCCTGCGCACATGATAGATTTCATTTGAGGCACCATATGACGACGCATCTACGGAATCCGCATATACAGAAGTGGAATACCACCAGCAATTTTCTGAGCCAGTGCGGGTTGTGAAGTGGATTGCAACTCCATATTCTGAGCCCAATACTTCCTGCGCATCACCCCCGCCGCATAAATTACTTTCTATGTGGTTCCATACGAGATGCCTGTCGCTCCAGTTCACCGTAGTTCCATAGGGGATTTCTGTGGGTGAATAAAGAATATCTGCAATCCTTATTGCCTCCTTTGCAAGTATGGACTGTTGTTGTTCGATTGAGTTGCTTATTCCATACCAATAGGAGAAGATTGCAACTAAGGTAAGTATGAATATGGAGGCGCCAACTATCGCATCAAAGCTGAAATACTGTCCTTTCATTTTATTCATCCTCCAAGTCGCAATATAGTTCAATAGTTGGATATCTGTTGCTTCCCTGTATTCCAATGTTTCGGAAATAAATATGCCCATTGGACTGGTCAGGGTGAAGGAGGTATCCTTCTCCATAAGATGTGGAAACGTCCTCAATACAAGAAGATGATCCTGCATCTCCGCCTTTCTTGTAGATTGCAGGGGCGATTATGTAGGGGTAAGTAAATTCCTGGTATGTGCCGTTCCACCCCACTTGGACATAACAACTGCGGCCCTCAGCATTCTGCGGGCCGATACAGGCATAAGTTACATTATAAGCGCGATTTTCCAGTTTCTTCGTGAAAGAAACATCATAGGTAAATCCTTCTCCTCCCTTGTGTGCAATTGTAGGCGCTGAGGAAAACTTGTAGCCGAATGCACTTATAATCTGGGATTCCCTGAAACTCACCTCTCCCCGTTCTGTGAATGTGGTGAGAACATAGGCAGCTATTGCAATAATTAGGAATAGGCCTGCGTACATAAGGAATTCAATTGCTACCTGACCTTTCCTCCTCTCCATGATCAATCACCACTTTTCCTTCTTCATCTGCATAGAACTTCATAGGATAAAGGCCTACTGGGGCTTTTCCTGCAATGGTAACCAGACTAATAGATGTATCGTTTAGGCCCCCAAAGAAGGAGGTTGTTACATCTGTGGGCCCATTGCTTGTTTCTAAAGTAAGTACTACCTCGTTTTCAGTTATGTTAAGATAACGTGTATTAGTTGGAATATTTACAATTACTACCTTGGAGGCCTGTGGGCCTTCAATGTTTACTTCGTTTATTGAATCTGCAATGATTCGCACTACTGAATTTGCCTGTACGTGGGAAAGGGACTCAAACCTTGCCTGTGCGCCAACCAGTAACAGCAAAAGTATTGGAACTATGAATATGAGTATTACGCCTATCGTAACCAGCATTTCCATGGCCGCCTGGCCTTTTCTATTCAGTTGCATCACAGCTCGCCTGTTCTTCATTGTCACAACCGTAGTTGTCCGTATCTCCATCGCTCAACTCTATCCAATAAATATCATCGTATAGTTCCCTGTCCCACTGGGCCCAGTCGCTTAACCTAAAGTGGCCCACGTGCTCGAAATCAAGGTCATAGCCAAGGTCTTCGCTGCACATGTATGCGTTCTTGCATCCGGGCATTCCTTTAATCATCTGCACTTCGTTTGCAGAGGAAT
>JAUWMC010000019.1 GCA_030613375.1 Microcaldota archaeon | reverse complement strand
AGCTGCGCCATCCAAAACAGGGAGGCCAAACTGTGCACCTACGATTCCTATCAGCACAACGGAAGATGCAAAAACATCATTTCTGGAATCAATTGAAAGTGCTTCAAGGGTTGGGCTGGAAGCGGTTTTTGCCTTCTGGTTTAGATAGATGTAAGAAGCAATCTTTAGGATTATGGAAACGATTACAATTGCAAAAACCAGGGGAGATAAAGTAAGGAAAGGGTCCCCTGCAAGAATGCTGTCAAATGCGGCCCTGAGGATTTCAAATGCAAGCACTCCGGTAAAGATTGCGATTATTATTGCGGAGAGGGGCTCTGCTCTTCTATGGCCAAAAGGATGGTCTGCATCCGGGCCTTTTTGCGCCATCTTGATTGAAAAAAATGCAATCAGATATGTGATTATGTCCAAGAAAGAATTGAATGCATCGGAGAGGATTGCAATGCTTCCAGAGATTATTCCGGCAAAGAGCTTGATTGCAAAGAGAAAAATATTTATCAGGAAAGCAATGAGCCCTGCGCGCTCAGAGTTGTTTTTCCCCATGCGAGAAATTCCCAAGTCCATCTTTTAAAAACATATGCAGGATAAAGGATAGACACTTATCCTGAGGTTTGAGGATATTAGAATATGCAGGGGTGGCGGAGTTTGGTCAAACGTGCTAGATTGAGGGTCTAGTGGCTTAGTGCCTACGAGGGTTCAAATCCCTTCCCCTGCATTTACTGTTTTTAAAAAATAAAAAGGAAAGGGGTTCACTTTTTTCAGTGAACCCATATTCTGATTGCACTAAATGATGGTTAGTGAAAGCACCAAGCCAACGATCAACAGGACCGTTGAAACCACCATGAACAAATCAATATCCTTGGTTTTTCCTTTAACGACTAACCCAGCCAGGTATATCAGGAATCCTGCCAATAGGGCTTTGTCGATTGCAAAGGTAAGGATAGTTACCGCAATCATTACCAACACGGTAAATATGTCCAATTTAGAGTAAGACTTAAGCTCTTCCTTGCTTGGGAATAGCTGCAGGCCTACCCAGAACAATGCTCCCGTAGTGGCAATCAAAGGGATCAAATTCAGTAGGGGAGTTAAGGGTAAGAATAGGAGCATTAGAAGAGCGACCACTAACGCTGTGAAGCCTGATCTTCCTCCTTCTGCAATTCCTACTCCACTCTCAACATATGTAGTTAAGCTCGTAGTTCCCAGCCCAGCACCAACAATAGTGCCTCCGCCATCTATGGATAGGGCTTGACCAAGGTTGCAAGGAAAGAGGCTACAATGGTAGCAAATAACACTGCACTTTTGTTGAATCCTCCTTCAGCAAGGATAGAGGGTTCACTACAAAAATGTAGGCTAGTGCCATGAATGTAGAGGCTCCAGCAAGTATCTCAGTCCTGTAATCGGTCTTGTGTTTTGCAAATTCAAAATAATCTGCAACACGCTGGGAAAACCTTTTCTTTCCGAGGGAAATTACCTTCTCTTCATTCACTTTGGTCGCCTTTTTTCAATTTAAAGATTATGAAATCTTCAATCTTCCTCCCGTTGAGTTCATATTCTGGAGTGAAGATTGTATCCACATGAACTAAGGCTGCATCTGAGTATACCTTTTCATACCATGAAATGGGGCGGTGGTTTTCGATGATTTTGTAGCCACCTTCCTTCTTGGTTTTCATGTAGCTATGATTCTGTTCGTATTCGTGCTTTGGAGTTGGCCTAAGATCCAAATTAGTTTCAGGAACATCGAAAAGCTTAGGGTTGCAAAAGCCAATGAATGCCAAACCCTGCTCGTTTAAAACACTCTTAATGTTCTCAACTATTCTTCGAACTTCATCTTCTGAAACTATACACAATACAAGGTTACAGATTACGAAATCGAATTCGCCTTTTGGAATCTCCTCCACTGTATGGTAAATGTTCTCTGCTCCGAGTTTTTTTGCAGCCTGGTTTCTCATATCTTCAGAAATGTCGTATTCTTTAACGTCTGCTCCGAGTTTTTGCAGAGCACTTGCTAAAACTCCTGGCCCGCCTCCGTAGTCCAAAACTTTTTTGTTTTTAAGATCTCCCAGAAGGGGAATAACCGTATCGTCATAGAAAGCCAGCTTAATTTTTTCTGATTTTAACTCTTCCAAGACTTTGTTCCAGGCGGTTTCAGCTGAGACTAAAGTCTGTTTGCCTCTGTTGCCACTTTGTTGGTTCGGTTGCATTTGTTTCATATAGTATCACCGGTTAATCTGGGAAAAAAGTTCCTGGAGTTTTTCCAGGGCTCCAAGTTGTTCAACAAGCCCATATTCTTTGGCGATTTTTGTTGCATCTGAATAGTCGCCTTCGCATTTGCAAATGTCTGCTGCCCTGGCTGCTGCTTCTTTTATCTGGCCTTCAGTGAATCCGAATCTCGCGGACAGGTTTTGCACTCTGCACTCCCAACCCCCAATCATAGCTAAGGTTAGTGTATTGAGCCCTAGTTCTTGTATTTGGCCTTCAGTGAATCCGAATTCCCCAAACACTTTTAGTACGTATTCCTGGGAATCCTGATATTTCTTTTGTAGGGATGCGTTCTCCGCTGCCAGCTTATCTCTTTCTTTTTGTATGTATTCCTTAGCTTTTTGACTTTCAAGTGACCCAAAAAATATTTTTGCATAGTGTTCTGACCTAGGAAGCCAAATGACTTTGCCTTCGGGGGATACCTGCTGCCCAATTGAACCTTCGTTGCATATTTTCGGCCCATCCGCCAGTTCATACAGAAGAACCTCTAATCCTCCGGCCACCGCTTTTTTTATCCCCTCTTCAGTGAGCCCAAACTCTTTGCCCATTTCATGTACTGCCTTCACATCCTGTTCATATTGGAGAGTATGTTCTACCAGCTTGGATGCGCTTTCTTTTATTCTGTCTCCATAAAGCCCGTACTCTCGAATGAGATTTAATGCAAAATGATAGCTTGCTTTGCGCACGTAACAAGCTACATCTTCGGATACAAGATCCTTCAATTGTTCAGAAAGCCCGTGTTCAGTGGCTAGTTTTTTTGCTCCTTTGTGATCATGCAGATTCATATAGTTTTTTGCTATCTTGATTACTGCTTTGTTTATTTGTTCAGTATCCCCATGTTCCCGGGCTACTTCTAATGCGGGCCCATATTCTCCTTCTTCTATGTGAGAGTCAACAGATACTTTTGCAGCTGCGCGGGTGGAAGCCAGTTTGCCCTTCTCAGAACAAATTTTTGCAAGCAGAAATGCCCTGTCTTTTCTTGGGAGGCTCCTGAGGGTTTTGACTCCGCCAATTTGCCTTAAAGTTGGGCTTGTTTTTCGGATTGTTTGTATTTGTTTCATATATTATCACCTACTATAACTACTCAGTTCAACTATTTAATATCTTTTAGAAAAAAACGCAAAGAAACCGAAAATTTATTAAAATAATGCGGATAATTAATGAATGTGAGATTAGATAAGAAGGACAAGGATTTGCTTACGTTGCTATACCTGGATTCCAGGGAGAGCTTTACGAGGATGGGTAAAAAGCTGAACTTAAGCAGCAGTGCGGTGGAGCGGAGATTAAAGAAACTGAAAGGCGGGGGAATTGTTTCGCTGATGTTTGCAGACGTTAATTTAGCGAAATTAGGGTTTAAGGGTTACAGGCTATATTTCAAGTTTGATGTGATGGATGAAGAAACAGAAAAGGAGGTGTTGGAACTCTTTGGGGAGTACTCCCGCACGCTTTGGGGGGTGATTTGTGAGGGGGAGTATGATGTTCTCTGGAGGATTATTGCAAAGGATGAATTGGAAGTAGAAAAAGCGATAAACCTGGTTACTGAGAGGTTTGGGGGAAAAATAATTGAGAAAACGGTTGTGGCAACTACTTATCAGGCATACCTCTCATGGAACAGGGCATTTGGTGGAAAAAGGCAGCCGGAGCTTCCTCTTGAGAAGATAACCAAGGTGGAGGAGCTTGATGGGGATGATATGGGGATACTTGCAATGCTCTATGGGAATGCAAGGGCAACTACTGTAGAAATTGCAAATGAAGTTGGGCTTAGTGCGGATGCTGTGCAATATAGGCTGAAGAGGCTTAAGGCAGAGGGCTATGTGCTGGGGAATACCTGCTGGTATGATGCTGGGAAGCTTGGTTTAGAGTATTATAAGATATTGATTGGATTTAGGAACATAACTCCTGAAGATGAGAAGAAGTTTCTTGGGTTTTGCAAGGAGCAGGACAATATAATATTTGTAAATAAAACGATTGGGAGCTGGGATGTTGAAGTTGATGTTGTTGTGGAAAATGTTGTGGAGCTGCACGGATTTATCCGGGACCTGAAAACAAGGTTTGGGCAGATTATGGGGAAGCATACTTATGTTGCTGCAATTGAGGAAAGGATGCTGAATCCGTTGAGGGAATATTTGAGGTAATGGAATGTATGAATTATTGGTTAAGGTGGTTCCGCTTGCGGTTGCTTCAACCCTGTCGCCAGTTGTGTTTGGGATTGCGGTTGCATTGCTTGCGGGAAAGACCCATCAGATGAAGAGAACTCTTGCATTCTTTCTTGGAGCGATAATTACTGTAATTATTCTTGCGCTTGTGGGCTCGTTTTTGGGGGGTGGGGGGGCAGATGCGGGGATTAAGGCGATTCATCCAAGCGCATCCATGGACCTTGTGCTGGGAGTTTTGTTTATCGGGTTCGGGATAATGAGTGCGCTTCCTTCAAAGGAAAAAGGACCTATGGTGAATAAGGAAGGGGAGAAACCGGGGTTGGTAAAATGGTTTGTAATTGGATTTTTGACGAACATATTGAATTTTGATGCGGTATTGTTGAACATAACTGCGGTAAAGGAAGTCTTCCAAAGCGGGATTGCATTTGGGCAAGAGATTGCAGTTACAGTATTGTGCGATTTGTTTTTCCTGCTTCCTGTACTTGTGCCGCTTTTAGTGTACCTGGTGTATCCTCAAAAGGCAAAGAAAGTGCTGGAACCCCTAGGGAACATGATGAGGAAATATGGAAATTACATTGCGATGGCGATATTCTTTGTGTTCGGGGTATATTTGATTATGAAAGGGATGGGTTAACTCATGCAATAACTATTAAAGCATTTTCATACATAAAAGAACACAATGGTGTGGTGATGGGAGGAGAAATCATAAGGCGCGGCCCAAAAAGATGGCACAAAATGCATGAAGATAGCAACGTAGGCAGAAAGTATGCGAGGATCCGGAAGGGAAATAAGAGAACAAGGCCCGAAGCATTTGTGCTAAATCTTAGGGGATGGGAAGCAAGAGGCGCAAAACAGTTTGATATTTCTTTTTCAGGAAGAGGGGAGCACTACAAGGGAGATGTACGTGCACCCGCGAGCAGGTTATGGTGCTTGGGAGAGATTATGGATCTGGCTCCGATTGAGAGATCTCCTGTTGTAATCGAAGGAGTAGAGGAAAGGACACTGAAAAAACTCAATGCCTGGGCAGAAAGCGAGATGGACCTTAGGAGAATGAAGGCGCTCATGAGGAGAAAGGCAGCACCGACCATGGATGAGCTGGTTTCTGTGCACCTCGCATTAGGGAAAGAAAAGAACTTCGAAGTGCAGCAATGCCTTTTTGTGATTTTATTGAATGCGATTAAGACAGGGAAGAAAGAAGTGAGCGAAGCAGCGGATGCTTGCCTTGACAACCTTCTTGATTTTGGATTAACAGATTTCAGGGCATAGCTGCAATAAACTACAGAATTCTATACACCTGCCAGACAATAATTAGCAGAGGAGATGAAGCCGCTTCAGTTAAGTTTAACTGTTTCTCCGAGTTTTGGAATATGTGTTTTGTAGCCTTGGGATTTGAGCCGTTTGGCCAAAGCCGTTGAAGCATCCATATCCCCATGCACTACAAAAATCTTCTTGGGTTTTGCCTCAAAACCGTTTGCCCAGCGAAGCAGCTCTTCCGAATCAGCATGGGCGGAGAAACCTTCTATCCTCTCAACCTTTGCTTTTACTGCTACCTTCACTCCCATCATATGGACATAGTCTGCACCATCCAAAATACGCCTTCCAAGTGTGCCCTCAGCCTGGTACCCTATGAAAAGCAGGGTATTTTCAGGCTCCCAGAGATGGTGTTTCAAATGATGCCTTATTCTTCCCCCTGTGCACATGCCACTTCCAGCTATGATGATGCAGGGGCCTGGATAATTATTGAGCCTCATTGAATCCCTGCCAGTAACTAAATTCTCCAGCCTGGCAAAGGTAAATGGAGTGGCAAAAGAACGTTTGGTTTCTTCATCATAAAATGCACCATGTTTCCTGAACACATCTGTTGCCTTGATTGCAAGAGGACTATCTAGGAAAACCCTCTCTTTTGGGAATTTTCCCTTTTTTATGAGCCGATGAATGAAATAAAGAAGTTCCTGGGTCCTCTCAACAGCAAAAGAAGGAATCATAAGTTTGCCTCCTTTCTTGAAAGTTTTCTTTACTGCATCATACAATGCCTTTTCCTTTCCCTCAAAATCCTCCCTGCTCCGATCCCCATAAGTTGATTCAAGAAAGAGGTAATCTGCCTCTTTTATTATGGTTGGATCCCGGACAATTGGAACGTCCCACTGCCCAAGGTCTCCGGAAAATACCAGCTTGGTTTTCCTCCCTTTCTCTTCAACAAAAAGCTCAATGATTGAGGAACCAAGTATATGGCCGGCATCTCTGAACCTTGCACTTATCCCTTTGACGATTTTTATTCTGCGCCCGTAATTTACCGAAGAGAAGAGGCGAAGGGATTTTCTAGAATCATCCATAGTAAACAAGGGTTCACGGAGCGCGAGCCCCTCCCGTCTTCTCCTTCGGTTTTCATCCTGAACATCCTTTTCATTTATGTATGCTGAATCCTCGAGCATAATTCTGGATAAATCTTTTGTGGGGGCAGTGCAGAACACCTTTCCCCTAAAACCTTTCCTAAAGAGTTTGGGGATGAGCCCGGAATGGTCAATGTGAGCATGAGTAAGAAGCACGTGAGATATTTTTTTTGGGTCAAAAGTAAACGGAAGGTAATTCTTGCGGGTGATTTCCTTAGGACCCTGGAACATGCCACAATCTACTAAGATCTTTTTGTTTCCGAATTCAATTAGATAACATGAACCTGTGACTATTCCAGCTGCACCGCAGAAAGTTACTTTCATGCTCACTCAAACTCGGACGTAGTTTATAAGCATTTCCAGCTACTGAATTCCTAATTCCGCATTATGCTCGTCACAGTGGCAATCAATATCCTTCTTTAGTTTCTGGGGAGTTTTATCCGGGCCATTTTCCTTGTATTTTTCGCAGGCTTTTTTTATTGTGTTTAATGGGAAGAGAATACAGCTTAATCTGTGTGGATTATCGCTTAAATCATCCCCAATCAGTTCGAAAAGCTTGGGGTTGTCTATTGCAAGAACGTCATCAAGATTCATTCCTTTTATGAATTCGGTTACCTGGGAAGCGGAGGCGTTGCTAAATGCACAGAATGCTCCCTGGTAACAAATGTCCTCGATTTTTCCATCTTTTATTTTGAGAAAAACCATTAAAGTGTCCCCGCAGGTGTTTCTTCCTTCATGGGTTACATCAGGGTTTTCCATCTCCCTTCGGTTTAGTGGATTCTTGAATAGCTCTACGAATTTTTGGTACCTGTTTTCACTCATGACATCGCCTTCCTCACTTCTTTTATCTTGGGGATTAATGCATCAATTTCCTCTTTTGTGTTGTAAATGTAAAATGAAATGCGAGCGGAAGGGAGAATTCCTAAGGCTTCGTGCACCGGCTGGGCGCAGTGGAAACCTGAACGGATTGCGAATCCGTATTCATCCATAAATGAGGAGAGGTCTATGGAAGAAAGCCCGGGGATGTTGAAGGTGAGAACACCAGTTCTTTGGGTTGGATCTTTGGGGCCATAGAGTTCCAAACCTTCGATTTCAAGGAGAGCTTTTGTTGCGTGGGAAAGAAGTTCGACTTCATGTGCGCGAACATTCTCCATTCCTAAATTGTTTAAGTAATCTATTGCTGCACCTAGTCCGATTGTGCCTGCCATGTTGGGAGTACCTGCTTCGAATTTATGAGGGATTTCATTCCACTTGCACCCTTCAACTTTTGCATCAACAACCATTTCTCCTCCATACAGAAAGGGGGGCATTTTTTCGAGTAGCTCCTTCTTTCCGTAAAGCACTCCTATTCCTGTGGGGCCGAGCATCTTGTGGCCTGTAAATGCGAAAAAATCGCAATCCAGATCCTTTACATCGACTGGAAGATGTGGAACAGACTGGGAGCCATCTACAAGAATTACACCCTCGTTTTCGTGGGCGAGCTTTGCGAATTCCTTTACTGGGTTGATTGTTCCAAGAACATTGGAAGCGTGTACGATAGATGTGAGCTTGGATTTGGAAATTTTGGAGTATTCGGATTCAGGAATTTCACCTTCCTTAGTCACGTTCATTACTTCGAGGGTTGCATTCTTTTTCTTTGCAAGAACCTGCCAGGGAATAAATCCAGAATGATGCTCCATAATAGAAGTGGCTATAGAATCTCCCTGGGAAATAAATGAGTCTCCGTATGTATACGCGACGAGATTGAGGGCTTCAGAAGCATTTTTTGTGAAGATTATTTCCTCAGGTTCCGCATTAATGAATTTAGCAACTTTTTTGCGGGCTTCTTCGTACATCTCGGTAGCTTCTGCACTTAAGGTATGGACTCCGCGGTGCACGTTTGCATTGTGATTTTCATAGTAATCCACAATTGAATTGATTACCTGGATGGGTTTTTGGGAAGTTGCTCCATTGTCCAGGTAAACGAGTGGGTGTCCGTTTATTTTGCGCTTTAATATCGGGAAATCTTTCCGGATTTCTTCTGTGTTAAGCATTTTTTCACCTATTTGATTTTTTCAACAAATGTGAGGGGGCAGAGTTCTTTTACTCCTTTTATTCTGGAGATGTACTTGGTTACTTCCTTGATTATGCCAACCGGGCCGAGAACCTCAACAGCTAGAGTGTAGGGGCCAGTGGTTGTGTAGACGGCAGTTACCATAGGAGCAGACTTAATGGAATCAACGGTTTTGAGATAGTTGGATTTGGAGATGCCCAGGGCGAGAATAGCGCGCTCCCATCCAATCCTCCTTTCGTTTAAAGTTACTGTGCTTCCGGTAACAATTCCTTTTTTCTTGAGTTTTTCGAGTCTCTTGCGTGCTGCAGGCTGGGAGATGCCTATCTCCTTGCCTACTTCTGCAAGGGAAATCTTAGCGTTTTTCATGAGCATGTGTAGTATACGCATGTCTGTTGTATCGAGCATGGTCAATATTTAAACCATAAAGGTTTAAAAATATAACTACGGGGAGGAGTGGGGTGCCGGGGAGAGGAGGGGAGGTTTAAATTCCCTTCTGCACAAATTTCAGTCTAATGGCACTGCCCAAATTAGAGTTTAAGGGAAGTAAATTTAGCATGCATGCTTTGATGAAGGAGCTTGGGGAAAAACTTGATGAAATTTTTGCTCCGTTTATTCCTACGCCTCCAAAAAAGGAAGAGCCTGGATATCAGGGGGCACCGGGGCCAATTGAATGGGAAGAAGGGGAAGTGGCTACGGTAAAGCCTTGGGGTGAAAGGGAATTGGTGGATGTTAGTGCAAAGAAGGGGTTTCCTGAGAAAAAGATGATGGATTCGAAAAAGATGCATAACCCCCGGGTAAGAAAACCAAAAATTAAGAGGGGGAAAGTTCGAGGAAAGCTTCAGAAGAACTTATAAACGTTTCTTATAGTAATATAGAGCAACACTCATTCCAGTCCCGGATGGGGCGAGCCGAAAGGCGAAGGTGTTTTAGATGAAAATCGGAATAGAAAACAAGAAGCTACTGGGTCTCATATATGAGCTCAAGAAAGCTGACAAAGAAATCTGGAAAAAGGTAGCGCGCGAGCTGTCCAAGCCTACAAGAAGGAGGCCTGCAGTCAACGTTAGCAAGCTGGAAGAATATGTGAACGAGGGTGAAACCGTCCTTGTACCTGGAAAAGTATTAGGTACGGGATACCTTACAAAAAAGGTTGATGTTGCAGCGTTCTCTTTCAGCGGAAGCGCAAAGGTGCTCATTGAAAAGAGTGGTGGAAAGCTATTGAGCATTGAAGAGCTCATGAAGGCGAATCCGGAAGGGAAAAATGTGAGGATACTTGTGTAGGTGCTTATCATGATAGTAATAGATGCTGGAAACACGAGAATCGGAAGGGGTGGAACCTTTGTGGCGAAAAAGCTCATTGAAGGTGAAGATATCCAGGTAATCAATGCGGAAGAATCAGTTATTTCTGGGGACCCAAAAACGATCGTGGATAAATACATTCACAGGAGGCAGCTTCAGTTCAAGGGAAATCCCGAAAAGAGCCCATACTGGCCAAAGGTGCCAGACAGGTTCGTGAAGAGATTGATCAGGGGAATGCTTCCAAGGAAGAAAGCAACCGGCAGGAATGCATACAAGAAACTCAAGGTATACATTGGCAGACCTGCAGATGTAAAGGGAGAACCCATTAGGATAGATGGTGCTGATGTAGGAAAACTCACCAAGTACATAAAGGTGAAAGAACTCTGCAGGCTGCTCGGGTACACACCCAGGTGATAATTATGGCAGAAACGAAAGAAACAAAAAAGAAGGCTCCGGCCAAGAAGAAAACTACAAAAAAGAAGGCTGAAGCAAATAAGGAAGAACCGAAGAAGATCGAGGCGCCAAAGGAAGAGAAAGTTGAAACAAAGAAGATCGAGGCACCAAAACCTGAAATGAAGAAAGAAGAGCCCAAAAAAGGATCTTCCAAGCCAAAGAAGGCAAGGAAATCAAAGAAGGCAAAGAAGAAGGGTGTCCGTGTTGAGCACTCAAGAGGAAAGAGAAAGAGAGCAATTGCAAGGGCAACAGTGAAGGAAGGTTCAGGGAGAGTCAGGATAAACAGCAAGCTCGTTTCTTCATTTGGAAACAGATATTTCAAGAGCATTGTTTCAGAACCGCTCGAGCTCATTGGGCCAAATGGGCTCAACGTTGATGTGAGCGTGAAGGTGCACGGAGGCGGAGAGATGGGGCAAGCACAGGCCTGCAGGACTGCTATCGCGAAAGCTCTTGCACAGTACTTCGGAGAAGCTGTTGTTGCAAAGTACAAAGAAGATGACGCTTACCTCCTGAGGGAAGACCCAAGAAGGGTAGAGCCCAAGAAGTACATGGGACCCAAGGCTAGGGCGAGAAACCAGAAATCATACAGGTGAGACTATGGAATTTCCAGTAAGGTGTTTTACGTGTGGCGCCGTGATTGGCGACCTGTACGAAAAGTACGCGGCCGGGCTTGAGGCAAACACGCCCGCTGCCGAAGTACTCGATGGATTGGGAGTAAACAGGTACTGCTGCAGGAGAATGTTCCTGGGGCATGTAGAAGGCATGGAGGCAATCAAAAAGTATAGGAAAATGTGAGTCAATTGGGGCCGTAAGGTAACCTGGTATCCTGCATGCTTGGGGTGCATGTTATCTGAGTTCAAATCTCGGCGGCCCCAAAACGCTTCATAAAAGGTGTGAAATATGGCGGAAGAAGAAAAAGTTGAAAAAACTGAAGAAGTGTCTGAAGAAAAATCATCATTCCTTATTCCACAAGAAAAATACTTGGAAACTGGAATACACATAGGAACGAAGTTCAAAACTTCGGACATGAAGAAGTTCGTCTTCAAGATGAGGGACGATGGATTGTATATCCTGGATTTGAGAAATATTGATGAAAGGATAAGGGTAGCAGCAAAAATAATCGGAAAGTATAAGCCTGAAGAAGTGATCGTGATTGCATCAAGGCTTTACTCCGGAAATGCTGCGGAAAAGTTCTCCAAGCTTACGGGCGTTGGAATTTTGAAGGGTAGATTTGTACCCGGAACAATGACCAATGTGAAGCTTCCAAACTTCAGGGAGCCCAAGTTGCTTATTGTATGTGATCCAAGAGGTGAATGGGAAGCGATCAGGGAAGCTGCGATGACAGGAGTTCCAGTAATTGCACTCTGTGATACTGACAATAACACCACATTTGTGGACTGGATTGTACCTGCAAACAACAAAGGAAGGAGAAGCCTCGCAGTTGTGTTCTACCTCCTTACAAGAGAACTCATGATGAAGCAGGGGAAAATCAAGTCCTACGATGAGTTTGAACCTAAGCTGAGCTACTTTGAAAGGTTTGAGGAAGAATCCGAAAAGAAGAAGCCTGTAGAAGAAGCTCCAAAGGAAAAGGCAGCTGAAGAAAAGACAGAAAAGAAAGACGAGGAAAAGAAGGAAGGCGAAGAAGAGAGGGCAAAGAAAGCAATTGAAAAAGCAAAGGAAGAAAAGAAGCCTGAAGAAAAGAAAGAAAATTCTAAACCTAAAGAAGAGAAAACGGAAGAGAAATCTTCCGAATAATTTTCTTTTTTATCCTAATTTTTAGTTGAACATCAAAAGGCAGTTTTCCTTAACAGCAATACCTTCTATATAATTGCAGAAGGTTTTCTCATCCTCAAGCCTTGCTAGTTCCTGGTAGCATTTGTCTTTCCATTCAGGAAGAATTATGCTGTTGCACTCAATCATTGTAAGCTCTTCTGCGCTGAATATGAGGGCAGAATAGCAGATTTGCCTTACATATTCAGTTTCTATTTCGTTGCAGGAAGCAAGGTCGTCATATGCATATGCATAATCCCTGAAACAATCTTCCCTAGAAACGGGAGCTCGGGTGTCTATCGCATAACAGCCTTCCTTGTTTCCGGTTTCAATGGCGTAATCAGTATAACAATCCCATCTATCCAATACAGCAACTGCTTCACACAGTGCTGGATTGTCATCTTGTATTGCAAAGTGAGTGAAACATTGGTAAGCAATTGCTGTGTCGTAAAGGCCATTTATGTAATAGCAATAGGTAGGATTGCCGTTTCCAAGAGCGTAAATATAGTAGCATTGGTATTTGTAGGACTTTTCCTCCAGATCTTTACAGTGGTCGGTGTGGTCCAAGGAACTGAGGCACCCTTCCCTTTTCGCATATTCAATCATTTCGCATGCGCCTGCGTCCTTGTATTCAAATGCATAATCAAGGTAACATTGTTCATCTTCACAATAAGTATAGTTTTTGTATTCAAATGCAAAGCACCTTCCTTTTTCTTCAGGATCCAGCACGAACGTGCATGGGGGAGAAAGATATTCTATGCATTCAGCCTTGTCCTCTTCGCTCATAAGGTCGCAGATGGACATGTCTTCATTCTCGTATGCATGGTAAAAGAGACAACCTCTTTTATTATCGTATTTTACCAGCTGGATACAATTGGAAAGGGAATCATTGGAGAGGGGAAATATACAGTCGTCACGCTCATTTGCAGGAAGCTTGAAGCAATAGGAGGTATCTTCCTCTTCAAGGGCAGTTTCTATTAGCTGAACTTTTTCCTCCTCTTCGGAAGGTTCTACTTCAGCCACCCACCCACCTACGGAGATTGTAGGTTCTTCTTCTGAGGGGATTGGTGTTTTCTCTTCTCCGGGGCATCCGGCAATAAGGAAAAATGAAATCATGATGGCTAAAAATAACAGGGCTCTGTTCATGAGAGAAAATAGCAAGCAAGGAATATAAACATTTTGGAATTTTCGTGGGGAAACGCGGAGAATTTTCTCCGAAGAGAAACGGTGGGTATATAAAGGACCTGGGAAATAATAGGCTGCCTGCTTTGCAGGTCGTGTGGGAGGTGAGATGGAGCCTTTACGGGTTTACCATCTCCTTCTCTTTCTATTTATCTGCAAGAAGAATCAACATTTATAAAATCAGCTTGAGTAGTGGGGGCATGGAGATTTGCACTACTCTGGAAAAAAGAAAATATTCCTTTTCTGTGAAAAGGGATTTTGTGCAATTGGTTGTGATTTCATTTCTTGCGTTCGCAATTCCTTTTGTGTTCCCACATCCGCAAATTCTTACGGGAATTGTGGTAAACGCCTTGCTTGTTTTTGCTGCGCTTGGAATGAGGGGGAATAGTGTGATTCCGGTTATACTCCTTCCAAGCATTGGAGCAGTTGCAAACGGATTGTTGTTTGGGCCACTTACGATTTTCCTGATATATTTAATTCCGTTTATCTGGATTGGAAATTTCCTGCTTGTGTACGGGATAAAGCATTTTGCAGAGATGGGGTTCTGGAAAGCAGGAGCGATTTCTGCATTCCTGAAAGCAGGGGCAATCTTTCTTCCAGCGTATTTTCTTTTTGCTGCGGGTGTGCTTCCTGAAGCATTATTGATTCCAATGAGTATGCTGCAGATAGCTACTGCTCTTGGAGGAATTGCAATAATCGGGATAGGGAAAAAAATAATTGAAAAGAATTAAGGTTCCTGGTTCTCAAAGAACGGGCCGGGAAGGTGAGAGTATACGGGATTCACCTTGCCATCTTTCACTTGCTTTTCCCTTGCAGCCTTAACCTCTTCTGCCTGCTGCCCCAAATCAGTGTCATGAAGGTATTCGGCCCCCATCAGCAGGATTCCGGTGGGTTTATTCCCACTGGTATTTCTTTTGGAACATTTGCAGTTGCCGCTGCATGCTTTCTCTTTCACAGCATCCAAACCAGAAAAGGTCTTGATGTTGATGAGAACAATCCCTTCAGATTTAGGGGGGAGAGAGAATAAAAGGCTCTTTCGGTTCGCTCTGCACCTGCACATGCGTAGGGGCTTTGCACCCAGGGGTTTTATCCCATTAATCTGACTAGGGAGGGTTTTTTTAAACATAATTTTACACCTGCTGTGGTGTATGGGATACAGATATTATTATAAATGCCTCGGGAAAGTCAGAGCTTCACTTTATGGAAGTAAATAAGTTTCCGGGCGGTTTCTGAACCAGGGCGGTCTAATAGCTCCCGGTACAGCTTCTGCACAGTAGGATTTTCCTGGGGGACTGTTGCAACACTGTCCTTGTTATCCGCGGCCTTGCGGAGGCCTGCAGCGCGGGCCTTGAGCGTTTCTTCATCTGCCGGGAGAGGCTGGCCGGGGCCGCCGACACAGCCATATGGGCAGCTCATCACTTCCACAAAATGGAATTTTTTCCCGTCTTCGATTTCCTTTAGGACTTTTTCCAGGTTTGCGAAACCATGAACAGAAACTACACGGAGGGTATATTCTCCAAGCTTTACTTCCCGCTCCTTGATTGCATCATCGTTGCGGAAATAATGCTCATTTTCTTTTTCAACCTCCAGGATATGGGCAAGCGTCGTGAGAAGGGCTTCAACAAGGCCTCCGGTTACTCCAAACACCACTCCATCTTTAGAAGAATCAGGAAAGAATTCAGAAAATTCGGATTCTGGGGCGGTTTTGAGGTCCAGGCCCTTCTTTCTTGCAAAATCAGCAAGCTCACGGGTGGTAAGGACATAATCTACGTAAGGATCACCGTCAGGAAACTGCTCCATTGTTTCATATTTCTTGAGAGTACAGGGCATTACGCTTACGGAAACGATTTCCTTGCGGGGCTTGCCCAACTTTTTCTGGAGGTAGTGGTTGATTATGCTGCCCGTAATCATATGGGGGGAAGCAATGGGGGAAATGTGCTTGCATATCTTCTCGTGGGTGCGGGAGCAATAGAGCCTCCAGCCGATGCAACAAGAATTGAATACGGGAAAATAGTCTTCGTCGTTGCGCTCGAGGGCGTGGAGGATTTCGTAGGCTTCTTCATAGATATTAATATCTGCACCTAGGGGAGTGTCTACAACATGGTCAAAACCCAATTGTTTTAGAAGACCAATTGTTTTCTTGGTGAGGTCTTCTCCGGGAGCGTAGCCGAATTCCTCCCCTATAGCAACCCGGACTGCGGGGGCTATTTGAATTGCGACAATCTTTTCAGAGTCTTCGAGCTCGCGCTCGAGAGCCTCAAACAATTCATTTGGTTTATTAAGATAAATATCATCCACCATAAGGAGAATAAGAAAAATAGAATTATAAGGGTGGTGGGGACACAGGAGAGATGGCCTAAGGAACATTTAAAAAACTGTCTATTAATAACCTCTATGCTTACTTTTCGTGCATCTGCACGTAGAAAAGCAAATGTTATAGAATAAACTATATCTAGGTGAATATAATGGCAGCAAAAGAACATATGAACATAGTGTTTATTGGCCACGTAGATGCAGGTAAATCCACCTGTGTGGGTAGGCTCCTTTACGAGACCGGGGCACTCTCTGAGCAGACCCTCAGAAAGTATAGGGAAGAAGCGGAGAAGCTCGGAAAAGCGACCTTCGAATTCGCCTATGAGATGGACACCCTCAAAGAAGAACGTGAGAGGGGAGTTACTATCGATGTATCTCACAAGAAGTTTGAGACTCCAAAGTTTGAGTTTACAATTATCGATGCACCTGGACACAGGGACTTCGTTAAGAACATGATTACCGGTGCAAGCCAGGCAGATGCAGCAGCACTTGTAGTTTCTGCAAAAGATGGTGTGCAGCCTCAGACCAAGGAACATGCATTCCTTGCAAAGGTACTCGGAATCGGCCAGTTTATGGTTCTGATTAACAAAATAGACGCAGTCAACTACGATGAAGCAAAGTTCAAGGAAGTAAAGGAAGAACTTGAAAAGCTTCTCAAGGGAATGGGATATGATATAAGCAAGCTTGTAATCATCCCAACTTCCGGATACAAAGGAGACAACATTGCAAAGAACTCTGAAAATACTCCTTGGTATAAGGGACCGACACTCCTTGCAGTACTTGATACATTTACTGTGCCTCCGAAACCTGCAGACAAGCCACTGAGGCTCCCGATCCAGGATGTGTTTACAATCACTGGCCACGGAACCGTTCCAGTAGGCCGTGTTGAAACAGGAACCATGAAGATTAACGAGAAGGTTGTGTTCATGCCCTCCGGAGCAACTGGTGAAGTTAAGAAAATCGAGATGCACCATCAGGAGATGGCCGAGGCAAAGTGTGGAGACAACGTTGGATTCAACGTAAAGGGTGTTGACAAAAAAGATATCCGCAGAGGAGATGTTCTTGGTTCTTCATCCAGCCCTCCAACAGTTGCAGATGAATTTACTGCACAGGTAGTTGTGCTTAACCACCCAACTGCAATCTCTGTGGGATACACTCCAGTATTGCACGTCCACACTGCGCAGTTTGCAGCAAAGATTATTGAGATTGTAGAGAAGAAGGGCCAGGAAGGAAAAGTAGACTTCATCAAGACCGGTGATGTGGCAGTGGTTAGATTTAAGCCACTCAAGCCAATCGTACTTGAGAAGTTCGCAGAATTCCCTCCACTTGGAAGGTTTGCAATTAGGGATATGGGACAGACAGTTGCGGCTGGTGTCGTGTTGGACGTAGTCCCGAAGAAGATGTAGCTTCTTCCCTTTTTCCTTTTATTTTAAAAAAGTGATTTAATGACGAAGGCGAAAATAGTCCTCAAAGGAGAGAAACCTGAAGACCTTACAAAGGTTATAGACCAGATTAAGGACCTTTCAAGGACTTTGAACATGACTGTTACTGGGCCGATTCCTATGCCAAGGAGAAGGCTGAGGATTGACCCAAGAAGGACACCCTGTGGGGATGGTTCGGACCCTTATGAGCACTGGGAGAAGAGAATTTCCAAGAGGCTCGTAATTGTAGAAGGCGATGAGAAAATGATTAGGCAGATTCTCAGAGTTAAGGTTCCGGACAGTGTCTTCGTTAAAATCTCCCTGGTTTAGGCATGCGGTTCCTTGCGGACGAGATGCTGAAGAAAACTGCGAGATGGTTACGGCTTATTGGATTTGACACTTTGTATCTGGAGAGAGTGAGTGATGCAAAAGTGCTTGAGCGTGCTGTGAAAGAAGAGAGGGTGCTGCTTACAAAGGATGAGAAACTAGCTGAGGAGGCTAAGGCTCTGGGGGTTGATGTTGTTTTGCTTCCGCAGGACGGGATTGAGGAAGAGTTAAAGAAGATTTTGGGGAAGTATAAGTTGAAGCCTGCATTTCCGGAGAAAACAAGGTGCCCGGAGTGTAATGGAACTCTTGAGAGGAAGAAGCTGGAGGAAGTGAAGGAAGATGTTCCTGAGGGTTCTCAGGAATTCAGCGAGAGATTCTGGAAGTGCTCTTTGTGTGGAAAGGTTTACTGGGAAGGGGCACATTGGGAAAACATAAAAAGGGTTTTGGCTCAAATAGAAGAACACTGAATTATTCAGTGGTAGCGTAAAAATTGTGCAAAACAAAAAGGTAGCGTAAAACGATGTTTTTTGACGCAACTTTTTGTGTAGCATAAAACGGTCATAAAAAGTTGCCGTGGTAGCTCAGTTGGTAGAGCGCGTGCTTGGTAAGCACGAGGTCACGAGTTCGACTCTCGTTCACGGCTTGAAGCTTCGAATTAGGGTTAATAAGAAGGCCCTGGTCAGGGTATCATGGCTTAAAGCCTCTTTTTCTGACGTGTTTTTAAAAAGGTTTTCTATCAAATAGAAGATGGATTACGATGCAAGACAACTTAGAACAGCCGCCCCCTACACTGCCGGAAGACATTGTAAAGATGTCAAAACACAAGCTTTCCTCGGATACGAACCCGAGGGAAATATTCTGGGTAATGGTAGAAGCATACAGAGAAGGGAAAGGTTTTGATGCGCTGGTGGAAAAATATACAGGGGTAAGGGAAGCACTAGTGAATATAGGATGCACTGTACTTCAGGAATCTCCTAAGGCGCACAGGATGAAGGTAGCAAAGGCCACACTGGCAAAGTGCCTGTTTACGATGATTGTAAAGGGACAGTGGGGAGATGTTCTTGAGAGGGCGCTAAATAATTTGTATGAGAGAAAGAAAGGCCCGGACCTCAATATGATGATGGCGTTTGGGGATGCGTTTACTACTAATAAAGAATTGGTTGGGGGATGGATAAAGGCACTGCTCGGAGAGGATCGGCCTTCTGAGGCAGTATTGTCTTATATTACCAATGTGGGGGATAATCAACTTGTGGAATATGTAAGGGGGGAGATGCTGAATATAGCGAGAACCGAGATTAATGAGCCGCAGGTTTATGCGATGGAGGCGCTTGCAATACTGCTTCCCAAAGATCCAGATGTTTCGAAACTCTTTGTGGATATGATGGATGACTGTGATTTAGAAACAAAGAGAGTTGCTCTGGAAACATTAAAGGA
>JAUWMC010000083.1 GCA_030613375.1 Microcaldota archaeon | reverse complement strand
TTAATACTTTTACATTTTCATGTCAAGTGCCCCGTTTCGCAGCTGTTTATTGCACTCAAGGCGAAGTAACACTTTCTACTAACACAAAGGTCGTGATTAAGCTGTTGGAATCTAAAAAACTCAGTTTTGCAACCTCTGCCCGACAGCCCAGCATGAAAATCTGAACTAAAACTAGCCATCAAAAGGCGTGGGGGATATTTAAGATGTATCCCCGTCCTTTTCAGGGCTCTAAAATCGCCTCTCAGAGCGAGTTTTAAAATTCTCTAACGTTATATCAGGTTCTTACTCCAAACCATAGCCCGGAAAGGCAAATTCCCTCCTGAAGGTAAACTGATTATGGCGAAGAAGCCCTTAGGAAAGCTAGCACCCATTGACAGGATATTTTTTGAGAGCAATAATTCTCACGAACATGGGAATCAAGAAAAAACTAAGAGGTAAGATAGCAGGATACGCCATCAAGGCTCTAGTTAAATTTCCTCAAACGGTAAGCGAGCCACTCATCAAAGTGGTTCTCGAGAAAATCTGGCGCCAGAAAATAACGAACGTGCACCAAATGCTGGCCTCGGTGAAGAGACTTTCAGATACTACCAGTAAGAATTGCCAAGAAAAACTTTTTGAAAACCTTGCTTTTAGGGGTTTGATTGAAAATCAGAAAATCAGAGATGAAGGGGCGAGACATGGTTTGCCCCCTCTCCACACAATTTTGATTTCTCCAACAATGAGATGCAATTTGAAGTGCAGTGGTTGCTATTCAAAGAACTACCAGAAAAAGTATGATTTGACCTTTGAAATATTTGACAAAGTCATTAAAGAAGGAAAGGAAATGGGAGTCGCATTTTTCACCATTTTGGGAGGGGAACCATTTTTGAGAGATGATTTATTTTCGCTTTTTGAGAAACACTCCGATGTTTATTTCCAGGTTTATACTAACTCTACTTTATTAAATGAAGAGGTGGTCAAGAAATTGGCTGAAATGGGTAATGTGACCACCCAACTTAGCATTGAAGGCTTTAAAGAAAGAGATGATAAGAGAAGAGGGAAGGGACACTTTGAAAAAGTAATGACAACAATGGATATTTTGAGTGAGCACGGAGCTCCCTTTGGCTATTCAGTTTGCGTGACAAGAGAAAATGTCGAAGAGGTAGTGAGCGACGAATTTCTGGAATTAATGACACAGAGAGGTGGGGTTGTTGGCTGGTATTTTCCTTACATGCCAGTCTGCGGCGATAGAACCACTGAGCCAATGCCTCTCCCGGAGCAAAGGAAATTAATGAAAGAAAGAAGAGATTATATTAGAACTCATTACCCCATTTTAATTATTGATTTCTGGAATGATGCCCCCTATGTCGGTGGCTGTATTTCTGCAAGGTATTATTGCCATATTAATAATTTTGGCGACGTTGAGCCTTGCATCTTTACTCATTTCGCCCAGGCCAATATCAAGAATCGTTCCCTGAAAGAAGCTCTTAACTGCGAGTTTTTCAAAGAAATAAGATCCCGACAACCCTTTAATAAAAATCTTTTCCTCCCCTGTCCCTTGATTGACCATCCCTGGGAAAGTGGAACTTTCCTCAAAATCCCAGGGGTTTACCCCACCCACCCCCAAGCTCCAACCCTAATTGAAGATTTGAAGGACGATTTGGACAAATACTCTCAGGACGTTTATTACATATACACTCCAGTCTGGGAAGAGTGGGCAAAGCAGAAATAAGAATTTGTTTTGTTAGGCTAGCAAATTCTATCGAAAACTACTTAGCAATATGACCAGTAAGTCGATCAAACAAAATGTTGCCAGGCTACTGGCTGAACTCCCTGTTGGAGTTGAACTAGTGGCAGCAGCAAAAACAAGAACAGCTGAGGAGATTCTGGAAGCTGTTCAGGCGGGAATAAAAATTATTGGAGAAAATTATGTCAAGGAAGCAAGGGAAGCATATAAACTGGTGGGCAAGAGAGCGAAATGGCATTTTATTGGAACCCTTCAAAAGCATAATGTCAGGAGAAATGTGCTGGAACTATTCGACATGATAGAGAGTGTTGATTCTTTAGACATAGCCAAGGAAATTGATAAAAGATGTGCGCAAATTGGCAAAATAATGCCAATATTGATCGAGGTAAATAGTGGCAGAGAGCCGCAGAAATCAGGAGTGCTCCCGGATGCTGCGGAACAATTAGTAAGAGAAATATCCAGCCTTGGAAATATCAAGGTGACGGGCCTTATGACCATGGGGCCTCGTTTTGGAAACACTGAAGACTCCCGACCTTATTTTGTGGAGACCAGAAAGATATTTGACAAAATTAAAGGGCTGGGGTTACCCAATGTAGAGATGAGATATCTTTCCATGGGCATGACTAATTCTTACAAAGTTGCCCTGCAGGAAGGCGCCAATATAATCAGGATAGGCACAAGAATATTTGGCGAGAGGGACCAGGTATAATAGTTATGTGTCTAAACTGCCCTTAAAGATGACAAGCTATCTTATTTAGGAGTCCGTCCATTCCCCATCCTTTGGCAGCAGAAATGAGAGCAATGTCCTCACTCGGTGCCAGGATTTCTTCCTCGAAGCAAGGAATAGTAGTTAATGCTTTCATCTCAGCCTCGCTGTTTAAAGCTAAGTCCAGCTTGTTGAACACGGTAATTTTTGGTTTCCTTTCCAGCTTTAGCTCGCTGAGTATCTTTTCTACTGTGAGACACTGATTAGCAGCGTTCCTGTGTGTTATGTCAACTATATGTAGTAGCAAATCAGCTTCCTCAAGTTCTTCCAAAGTAGCGCGGAAGGCAGCTATAATAGAAGGCGGAAGTTTGTGAATGAAGCCAACGGTATCGGTGATTAGAAATCGTTGCCCGGTGGGTAGAGCCAGCCGCCGAGTCACAGGGTCCAAAGTAGAAAAGAGCCTGTCTTCTACATCCACAGTGGCTTTGCTTAAGGTGTTAAACAAAGTGCTCTTACCAGCATTGGTATAACCCACGAGAGCTACGATGGGCATGCCGGTTTCCTTACGGCGTCCCCTGTAAAGAGTTCGATGCTTCCTGACACTTTCTATTTTCTGCTGAAGGAGATTGATACGCTTATAGATAAGGCGGCGGGCGGTTTCCAATTGTGCTTCACCAGGACCTCTGGTGCCGATGCCGCCGCCAAGTCGCTCTAAGTGGCGCCACTGCCCGACAAGCCGGGGCAGAAGATATTGGTGCTGGGCTAGTTCGACCTGGAGTTTTCCTTCGTGGGTTTGAGCTTTTCGGGCGAATATGTGTAAAATCAAAGCGCTGCGGTCAATAACTTTGACTCC
>JAUWMC010000069.1 GCA_030613375.1 Microcaldota archaeon | reverse complement strand
AAAAGAGATTAAGGCAAACTTGTTGATTATTGCAACCTCTATAGATAAGGTGTATTTGAATTTTGGGAAGGAAAATCAACAGGGTTTGGACAGGATTAGTATTTCTGAAGCTAAAAATCTAATGGAAAAAGGACACTTTGCAGAAGGTAGCATGAAGCCTAAAGTTGAATCCTGCATTGATTTTGTGGAAAAGGGAGGATGGAGGGCAGTAATTTGCTCTTTAGAGGATATTGAGAAAGCAATTGAGGGAAATGCGGGGACTGTGATTGAGGCTTAAATTAGTTTCTGGGCATAAATTATTGCCATGGGGATGACCCGGAGGCAACTTATTGTAGGTGCTGCTGTATTTGGTGCAGCGAAGCTTATTCCTTCGGTTGCATTTGGGAAAGGAAAGGGATTTGATCCTGAGAACAATGTATTTGTAGTTGGGGATTTGCACCTTACGCGGCATGGAAATAATGCACATGAAAAAGCATCCAAGCTGATTTCTGCATTGGGGGAGCTTTCCGGAGGAAGGGAAGGATTTCATTTGATTTTCAATGGGGATATGCTGGAGTTTCCGAATCTCGCTGAAACCTGTGAAAATGCTGGGTGGCAATGGGATGAGTTTGCTCGGTTGTATATCGGGCTGCGAAACTTGGGATTCATTCCGCATTTGAATTTTGGGAACCATGATGGAAGCGAGGAATTTGCAAGGTATATTTTGAGGGGGCTGGTTCCAGAGGGACACATTGGGAATTCCTCCTTTGTGTTGGGAGAAACCAAGTTTATTTTGCTTTCCGGGATACATCCTGAGAAGTTGGATTATGGGTTCCTGGATTCAGAATTAAGCAGGGACACGGAGAAGAGGGTGATTGTTGCAACGCACTTCCCTCCAGATAAATTAACCTGGATAAAGGATAAATTTGGAAAACTGCCAGGATACAGTCTTTGGGTGAAAAAAGAAATTCTGGAGAGGATTTCGAGGGCAAATGCATCGGTTTTGTGCTCACATTCTCATGCTCCCTTCGCGGGAATGTACGAATCCGGAGGGCTTGAAAGAGATCTCCGTGTGGTTGGAACGCCTTCGATTACGTATACGCTTCCTTACATTGGAACGGAATTTAAGCCCCCGCGTGTATTGGGAATAACTGTCCTTGATACCAAGAGTTTTGTGCGGGGGGCAAGGTTTTTTAACGGGAGAAAGGCTTTCAGGCCTGCGCGGCTCAGGGTTGAGTCCAGAAAGGGGAGATACAACCCTTTTCCTATTGTTATGAAACATTAGGTAGTCCCTGCTGAATGCATTACCATTAGTGTTTTTGTTTTGCCGATTCCTTCAATGTTTCTTAAGTAATCCAGGATGAAATTGTTCAGCTCATCCATGCTCTTTGTGTGTATCTTGAGGATCAGATCTACGTCCCCTGCGAGAACTGCTGCATTCTGCACAAGCTCATGATTTGCAAGCTTATCCGCTAGGTTTCTCTGGTCCAGGTCTCCCTTTCCCCAGGGCTGCACGGTAATGAAAATGTATGCGTGGAGAGAATATCCAAGCTTTTTGTCATTCGTATCTATTGTGTATCGCTGGATTACTTTATCTTTTTCGAGCTTCTTTATTCTGTGGTGGACGGTTGCAGGAGGAATTCCTGTGAGCTTTGCGAGCTTGTTTACTGAGTTTTTGGAGTTTTTCTTCAGTGCACGCAGTATTTCCATATCCTTTTCATCGAGCATATTGTATAAATATACAAGAAATGCATTTAAATTTATGTATTTTTGAACAAATGTATGGGTTTGGTTGGAAAACATATAAATAGGATGAAAGTTGCGGTAAATGTAGGTGAACAGAATGGAATCTGTAGAAAAAAGTCTGGAACACATAGGAAAGGAAGAAATGGCAGATATTATGAGAATACAGAGCGCTGCCATGAAAGCGGTCCACGCTTACATGTGGGAAAAAGGAGTGCTTATGAGCACCCCTGTGATGCTTTCTACTGTTACAGATCCATTGAACCACCAGATTCATGATTCCTCCATAAAATACAAAGGAAAGAAGCTTGAGCTTACCAAAAGCATGATTCTGCATAAGCAGCTTGCAATAAGCAGGGGAAATATCAAGGGAATTTATATTGTTTCCCCGAACGTGAGGCTGGAAAGGGATGAAGATGCGGAAAGCGGAAGGCACCTTCTTGAGTTCAGCCAAGTGGATATTGAGCTTAGGGATGCAACGCTGGAGGATTTCATGCGGTTTATGGAAGAGCTGTATGTGCACGTAGTGAAATATGTAAAGAGTGAGTGCACTCCGGAGCTTGAGAGACTAGGGAGGGAGCTTACTGTGCCTTCTGAGTTCAAGGTGTACAAAAGCGGGGAGCTTGAGCGAGAATACGGGCCAGACTATGAAAAGATTGTTTCAAGGAGGGAGAGTGCACCCTTTTGGATACTTGGACACAAGCGGGAATTTTATGATAAAGAAGATAAGGAAAGCGGCGAACACATAAACTATGATTTTGTTTACCCTGAAGGGTTTGGGGAAGCTCTTTCCGGAGGGGAGCGCGAGCATGAGTATAAACGCATCCTTGAGAAAATGGAAGAGCGCGGAACGAAACCCGAAGATTTTGCTCCTTATTTACATGCTGCACAACTGGGGGCCCTTGTCCCTAGTGCAGGCGGTGGCTTCGGGGTTGAGAGGCTTGTGAGGTTCCTTTGCGGGAAGAAGCACATACGTGAAGTTGTACTCTTTCCTAAGGTTCCTGGGGAAGAAATTGTGTTCTAGTCTCTTTTTTTACTTTTTCTTTCATTCTTTAGTGCATGATTGCGCTTATTCATTATGGGGAAATCGGCCTCAAGGGAAAAAACAGGAAATACTTTGAGGATAAGCTTGCTTCCAATGTGCGGAAAGTTCTTGGGAAAGATGTTAAAGTAAAGGTGGATGAGAAGCGCCTATTTGCGGAAGGTAAATTTACTGAAAAGGTTGCGAAGGAAAAACTTGAAAAAGTATTCGGAATTGAATGGTTTGCAATTGTAGAGGAATGTGCGCCTGAAGTAGAATCTATTTGGAAGTGTGTAAAGAAGAATGTGAAGGGAGTAGATGGGAAGAAGTTTGCGGTTCGGACGAAAAGGAGTGACAAAAATTTCCCTATGGGCTCTATGGAATTAAGCGGGGAGATTGGAAAGAGGGTTCTAGATTCCGTGGATGCAAACGTGGATTTGAAGAATCCAGAAATTACTGTATTTATCGAGATTATGCAGAAGAAGGCACTTGTGTTCTTTGAGAAAGTAAGGGGATTGGGAGGGCTTCCAGTAGGGGTTGGGGGGAGAGTTTTGTGCTTAATGAGTGGGGGGATTGATTCTCCTGTGGCTGCATATCTCCTGATGAAAAGGGGTTGCGAAGTAGACTTTTTGCATGTACACCCATTTGAGAAGAATTCTGAGGTAAAGGGAAGTAAAATTGAAAGGCTTGTGAAGATTCTGGATGAATACCAGCAAAGGAAGAGCAAATTGCTTGTTGTTCCATATGCAGGGTTTTATGCCCGCACAGGGGATGTTGAAAGAAGATATGAACTGGTGGTGTTCAGAAAATATCTATATAAACTGGCTGAAACTATTGCACAGAAAAAAAGGTATGGGGGGATTCTGTGTGGGGATTCGCTTGGGCAGGTTGCAAGCCAGACGCTGGAAAATATCTCTGCAGCGCAAAGCGGGCTTGATATCCCAGTCTTCCGGCCATTAGTTTCCATGGACAAAATGGAGATTGTGAACATTGCAGAAAGAATTGGAACTTATAAAGAGAGCATAATTGCATATCAGGACTGCTGCTCGCTGGTTGCAGTAAAGAACCCAGTTACAAAGGCGAGAAAAGAGATTGTTGAAGAATATTACAAAAAAATGGGAATTGAAGAACTAATTTTAGAGAGTATGGACGAACTGGAAGGTATTTAAAGTGTTTTGAATATATATTCACTTATGCCAAGAGGAAGAAGGCGCAGAACCGTTTGGAGAGAACCAGGGTTCTGCAGGTTCAGGCCAATGGGAATGCGCGGAAATGAATGCGTAATGCTCAAGGTAGACGAATTTGAGGCAATACGGCTGAAGGATCTGGAGAAGATGGACCAGAACGATGCCGCTGTGAAAATGGATGTTTCCCAACCCACATTCTCAAGGATAATTGAATCTGCAAGGGCAAAAGTTGCGGATGCAATAGTAAACGGAAAAGAAATACGAATAGAAGGAGGTGAATATGTGACAGAAGAAAAAGGAGTTCCTAAAAGAGATGGTTCAGGAAAGGGAATGCGTGCAAACCGCGGAAGGGGAGGATGCAGCCCGCCTCAGGATAAAGGAATCGATGCAGAAGTTCCGGCCGGCCCAGGTATGGGAAGGCGCGGCCCTGGAAGGGGACGCGGAATGGGCAGAGGAAGAAGGAGTGATTAAGCTCCTTTTCTTTATTTTCCCCATCCGTATGAGCGCGCGAGATTCCCCATTTCTTTTGCATTAAATTTGAACTGGGCAAGATCGCGCAGAA
>JAUWMC010000036.1 GCA_030613375.1 Microcaldota archaeon | reverse complement strand
GGAGGAGCGAGATATAATCCAGGTCATAGGAAAAGGTTTCTGCACCGCTTATTTCCGCATGAAGTTTATATTCGCAAAGCGCATCCTCCCCATCTTCAATGCACTCTAGTCCGGAGATTAGATATGAATCAACATTGTATTCCAGCATGAATGAGGTGTAATAGGAGTCCAGGGCTTGCTGCGGAGTATTCGCAAAAAGCATTCCAAAAGCCAAGAAAATCAATAGTAGTTTTTTCATGCTATCCACCTCCTTCAGGCTTAAAGCCAAGATATTCCATTTGGAAATTGTAGTATTCCCGATCGTAGAATCCATCAGAATCCCTCACCATGATCACCACAGACATCTCATCGGACAGGGCTTCCCCTTCGATTCTTTCAAGCGCTGCATCCGCATTGATTTTTGCCTGTGTGGGCCCTACGATAAAGACGTCTGTAACTATATTGAATAGATTTTTCGCATATGAAATCTCATCAGTTGTAATGCCGCGGGCGGGTGCCTCCCACTCGAGCACTTCATATGTGTTGGAGGTGGTGAATGCATAAACCAGGCCTGCGGAGCCTTCAAGCTCACCTGGGTGTGATGGGGTCCACTTTCCCCCAGCACTTTTGAATATATATGTGAGTTCCGGGGAATGGTCAGAATAATCCTCTACCGCTACGCCCACATGGTGCTTTCCTGCGGATTGTGCAGGGTTAGGGGTTATTGAGATTTGAAGGATGCGGGGAGCAGGGGAAATGAACTCAATTTGTGAGGATTTTGTTGCGGACCAATCATTTAGGTTATCGTGCATGGAAACGGTTACATCCACTTGGATATAATAGGGAAATTCGTCCCAGTGATACTCCTTTATGTTTCTCAGGGTTGGGAACTCCAGTTGCCCTAAACCTATCCCAGCTGACTTAGTGAAGAATACTGCGTCTCTAAAACCCCAGGGGCCAAGTACGCCAGTTTGTTTGGGGTCGGTGAGGCGCACGTGCACCCTTGCTCCGGTTGCAGGTGTTCCATTAAGGTAGGTGGCATCCACCCACAGGTCGAGTTTGTTCAATCCCCCTCTATCCTGCAAAACTACATATCCTGGGTCATTCTGTATTTCAATTATTGCGGGAACGGTGTTGAGTTCGATTTCAGTGCACTGAAGGGTTACAGGGTCGCAATCCTGTGCGCACCAGAATGCAGAGCATACGCACTGGCCTGTGGTTTCATCGCAGTCGCAGGTTACAAGCTGGTTTCCATCGCAGTAGGGTGCATCACACTGCACATTTGCGCACAAATCCGTGGGGAGATATTCAATGCACTGAAGGGTTGCAGGGTCGCATCCCTGCGGGCACCAGAATGCAGAGCATACGCATCCTCCTGTGGTTTCATCACAGTCGCAGATAACAAGCTCGTCT
Organism: Microcaldota archaeon; assembly: GCA_030613375.1. Classification (GTDB taxonomy): domain Archaea; phylum Micrarchaeota; class Micrarchaeia; order Anstonellales; family Bilamarchaeaceae; genus CAIKOA01. The sequence goes on along the minus strand of JAUWMC010000036.1, from coordinate 8,811 downwards.
CCATCGCAGTAGGGATCATAACACTGCACATTTGCGCATTTATCTGTGGGGTCATCACCTGTTTCCTCCTCTACGGTGGGAAAAATTTCCTCGCAGTGGCTTATGCAGGCTCCTATATCACATTCCGTATAATAGCCAAAACAGCTTGAAACACAGTCATCCTGGTTTGTGGCCGTTGCAGAAAATGGGCAGGGCATATCCGGACCCGAAGGAAGTGCAAATAGGGTTGAGCCTAAAAGCAGCAAAAATAATATTTGGATTTGTTTCATGTGTGGGGCTCGGGTTGAAAATTTTAATATGTTTGTATAAGAAAAGAGGCATTAAATGAGGTATTGTGCATAATAGATGCATGTGGATGGGTGGATTGCGAATTTTTGGAACAGAAAACAGGATTGTGCAAAAACCAACAATGAAAGAGCGGGCTGCAAAAGTGTTTGCAAAATACCACGAAAGGGCTTTGGAAAGAATGAAGATTCCTAGGACCAAAATGGGGATATTTATGATGCTCATACTGGCAAAAAGAGCGCAGAAATCCGAAGAGAAAACAGAGGTAAAGAAAGGCCTCGATGAACTGGGGAAAAGGATTAATAGAAAAGAAATGAGGGCACATCCGGTCGGGATAAATCAAGATGCACGCGGCTGGTTTGATAGATGCGGAAGGCCTAGGTATCCTGTAACTACTGGGAGAAGTGCAGTACACAGTTTTGAAGGAGAAAATCAAAAGCCTTAAAATAATCCCAGCTGAAAATGGCGCATGAACAGGATATTTATTTTAGTTGTTTTTGGTTTTGTTTTGCTCGCGGGATGCTGCGGACCAATAGACGATGGGGGAGGGAAGATAGCGGGGGATACTGGGCCGGACATCAAGGCTTCCTGCGAAAAATTCGATATAATTACTCCTTCGTATGAGTTCTATAAATCCATGAATGATATTCCTTCATTTTCGTGCGATGTTACGAATGAGGGGAGTGAAACAGTTACTGTGCTGGTGAGTTCTGAGCTTGAGGGATACTCAAACGAGTTTGAGCAGACTCTTGTACTTTCTCCGGGAGCTACAAAAACCGTTGGAATTCACTTTTCCCATAAAGAAGACTTTTATGAGATTCAAGAAGCTAAATCTGCAACCCTGAAAACAAGGTTCAGTGTGGGTGGGGAAACATTGAGGGTGGATACTGAGAATGTACAGGTTGAGAAATCCACTGTGTTCTCTCCAGAACTTGGGGATGAAGATCTTATTGCAATGTGGGTTACCTACAATGATCCATGCATAGAGGAAGTTATTTCGGAAGCAAAGAAGTTTACTTCTACAGGGGAGTTTGTGGGGTACATGGGTAATGATGATACATTGTATGATGAACTTTCCGCCGTATTTTATTCACTTTATTTCCAGGACATGGATTATGTTTCAAGCACCCTAAGCACAACCAATGTGGAGACTTCTATCTATCAGCAGAATGTGAGGCTCCCTCACCAATCGCTTAAGTACAAGCAGATGAACTGCATAGATGGGGCAGTGCTTTATGCTGCAATTTTAGAGAAGCTGGATTACGAAACCGGGATTGCATTTGTTCCCGGGCATTCGTTTGTGGTTGTGGGGCATCCGGAAGGATATTGGATTCCAATAGAGACTACTGTAACCGGGGATGACATAAGCAGTTTTGAGGATGCAGTCACTATTGGGCTTGAGAATATGGAGGACCCTGAACTTTACATAATTGATGTGCATGGGGCTTTCCAGAGTGGGATTACTCCAATGCCTGTTGGAGCCCATGAATGTGAATTAAAGGATCTGGATGAGGAAGCTGCGCTTTACAGGGAATTCCTTGAGTCCGCAAGCACAGGAGACTGCTATGATGGAGATTACGGGCAGATTGCAGATGGGTATTGTACCCTGGACAATGCTGCATACTGTGACGCGGGGACTGTTTTCTGGGACCTTACCGAGGAAGTGTGTGGAGGGGTTTATCCTGACTGCATGGACTCTGATTATGCATATATACCGGATGGATATTGCACTTGGGACAATGCTGCATATTGTGACACAGGAATTGTTTTCTGGGACACGACCGGGGAAGTTTGCGGGTAACCATTATAAGGATATTTGAGATATCTGGGCATGAGAGGAAAATTATTGCTCTTTGGCTTGCTAGTTTGTACTTTAATTTGGGGGGCGCAAAGCGCTACTGAATGTGATTTGGATGCGGATTCGTGCACCTTTACGATTACGCTGAATATTGCATTTGATAGTGGGGCGGATGCAGGATATCGCGCAAATGCGGCGAGTGAGATTGAAGATTTCTGGAACAATGCAGGAGGAGACCCTCCTACTACAGGGGATTGCAAATGCACTGTGAAATTTGTAGTGAATACAAAATCTGTTAATGATTGTGATAAAGAAGGCTCAACTGAGTGGCACTGCATAAAAGTACCTCCTTTTTCAACAACTCCACCTAAGGATACAAGAGGAAAAAAATATATGGGATACATGTATCCTCCCGGGGTATCTACAGGAAATAATCTTACGGGGTGGTGGTCTGACCAGATGAGTAGGCCTGTGGGAAACGGGAATTATCTTGATTTTGCGCATGAAGCCGGGCACCTTATGGGATTAGAGGATGGAGATGGGGGGATAATGAGCAATACTACTCCAGGGCAGGCAACTCAAACCCAGGCACATATAGATGAAATTATTCGGGATACCTGTGATGGGAAGGAATGCCCAGACAGGTGCTGCTGTGGAAATGGAAAAGTAGATAAAGATAAGGGAGAAGGATGTGATCCAATTGCAAACCCAAATGGATGTGATGCAGAAGGTTTTTGTTGCCCGTATTGTTGTCAGTGCGAGAAACCTTCATGCGACCCTAGTGAAGGGGAATATGCAAGCAAATCAGATTGCGACAAGAACTGCAAGCCTGAAAGTGAGGGGGGAACCGCGAAGTGTGTTTACGATTATTATACTGGATGCTGGTTCTGCATTGATGAAGGGTGGGAATCCTTGTATCCTGAAACCGATCCTACGAATATTCGAGGGTGTGGGACGTGCAACCATACAAATGCAACTCCTGTAGCGCCTCCTGTGGCACCTGCAAATACAACAGCTGCAAACGAGGAGGATGTAAAGAAGGCTTCGGAGAAGATTTCTGCTTCTCCTATGCTTTCAGGATTAATGGGAGATGAGACCATAAATTTCTATGTAGAAGGGCTTGGGGAGTACCATGCAGTGATGAAAAAGGGGAAAGTTAGGGAGTATGGGGAAGGGTTGCTTCCAAACCCAAGCATGAATATGTTCTCTGATGAATTAACCGTGGAGATGCTTGCGAATGATGATATTGGGCCTGTAGAGGCATTGAAGAGAGAACTTGTAACCTATGAGGGAGTGGGATTAGTCGAGGGAGTGAAGTTCTGGCTCTCTGATTTCCTCTTTGATACATTTGTTCCGTATGATGGAGCAGGACCAGGTGAGCCTCCAGAATATGTAATGGGAACTGATTTGGATTGTGCTGCTGGAGGATGTGAACCTATTGAGTATTTCCCTGAGCCTTTTGAAGAAGAGCTTCCGGAAGACGTACCATGGCCTCCTACGGATGTAACTCCTTAGCAATTAAGATCATCAAGTTTGTAGCGGAGGCAGCAACAGGTGTATTCATCTCCATTTATTTCTATTATTTTATGGTGGTAGGCAGCAATTATTGTTTCGCAGGGTTCTGGATCTAAGGGATGGGTTTCGATATATTCTACTGCTTCATCATAGCATTCATCATCATCCAAACCTTCGCCTAAGTAGTGGTTGTGGCCGATAGAGGAACAGTATTTGCTGCAATCAACCGGGGTGGAATCACATTCATCTCCTTTTCCATCTAAATCGTGATCTTCCTGCTTTGGGTTAGAGGTTTCCGGGCAATTGTCTTCATCCCCACATATTCCATCTTCATCCAAATCATCTTGGGGGTCGTTGGGGCAAATGTCGCATTCATCTCCTAACCCATCCGAGTCTGAATCTATTTGATCCCGATTTCTTGTTTCAGGGCAATTGTCTTCATTTCCGCATATTCCATCATTGTCTGCATCGTTTTGAGAATCCTGAGGACATTCATCACATTCATCTCCTTTTCCATCTTCATCTAAATCGGATTGGGATGGGTTGTAGAGATTAAGGCAATTATCTGATTCATCTGGAATGCAATCATGGTCTAAATCTGTGAAGGTTTTGATGCAATTGCAATCAATGCATTCAAAACAACCAGAGCAAAGAGTTTCGGTGTTTCCGGGGTCGCAATCTTCTCCTTTAGAGAGAATTCCGTCTCCACATCTGGGCTCCAGGAGAACCTCCTCGGGCTCTTCTTCAGGTTCTTCTAGTTCATCCTGGGGAATTTCTTCCTGAGCTCCCGGTTCCGGCTCTTCTAAAGAAGGGGTTTCTTCAGCAATCTCTTCTGCAGGAATTAAGGTACAGCATCCAGAAAAAAGGAGAGCTGCGAATAAGAAAAATAGAAACCTCATGCTTTTTATATTAAGGGAAGCTTTAATTGAGTATAGGATGTATAGAATATCCATAATTCTGATAATTACGTGATAAAATGGGATTTAGAAAAATGGCGCTGAACCACAAAACAATAATAGCGCTGGAAGCGCTTGGGTACTACAAGCCAACTGGAGTGCAAGAGAAGGTAATTCCACTCATCTTACAGGGGGAAAACCTTATAGTTAGGAGTCAGACTGGAACGGGGAAGACTGCCGCGTTCGGAATTGGGCTGATTGAGCTGCTGGATGCAGAGCGCGACAAGAAAGCGCTTGTGCTTGCGCCTACTAGGGAACTTGCGGTGCAGATTTCAGAAGAGCTGAAGGGGATTGCAAAAGAACACCACCACAAAATTGTGGTCGTATACGGAGGGCAGAAAATAGATATTCAGATGCGTGAGCTCCGAAAGGGAGTAGATATACTTATTGCAACTCCGGGAAGGCTTGTAGATCATTCGGAACGAGGAACCGTGGACCTAACAGAATACAACATAGTTGTGCTAGATGAAGCAGACGAGATGTTGGACATGGGGTTCAAGGATGAGATGGATAAGATAATGAGGCATATTCCCGAACAGAGAATTGTGTTGCTTTTCTCTGCAACTTTGGATGAACTGATTCTAGAGCTTGCGTCCCACTACATAAAGGGCCCTGCGGAAACTTTGGAACTAGGAGAAAAGGAACGTGTCCAGAATATAAAGGAAGATTTTGTGCAGGTATCCAGAAGGAAGAAGTTTTCGAACCTGAAAAGGATACTTGGACAGGGAGAGTACAAGAAAGTGCTCATATTCATGTCTACAAAGAGAGGAGTAGATTATTTGTATGAGAGATTGAAAGAAAGTGGGTACAAAGCAGAGGGGATACACGGGGACCTGAGCCAAGCTCGCAGGGAGCGCGTGATGAATTCGTTCAAAGCAGGAAAAACCCATATACTGGTTGCATCGGATGTTGCTGCGCGTGGAATACACGTAGAGGATATTGAGCTTATTGTAAACTATGATGAAGCACAAGATGCAGATACGCATCTCCACCGTGTCGGGAGAACCGGCAGGATGGGTAAAGAAGGAAGAGCAGTTACTTTTATTGAATCCGGGGAGGAGGAAGATAAAGATAGAAACAAGGAGGACCACCCGGACTTTAGATGGATGAAAGGGGGGGGAGACATGAGGGGACCTCCACGCGGAGAGAGAAGAGGTCCAAGGCCTGGATCTTCATCGCGTGATAGAAGAAAAAGGCCGCGTGCGCACGAGAAAGGGGGAAGAAGAAACTACGGGCCTGCGAAGAAAAACCGAAGGAGATAACTTATTTTTCTACTTGGAAAGGGAAGATTAGCTCTTCCCCATCTACTCCATTGCGATCATAGGCGATGTACATTTGCCCAGTTATGTTCCGTTCGCTTACCTCAAACCAGATTTCACCTGAGCTTGTCTGGTTGGAAAGAAGATATGTTTGGGTTACAACCTTATCTTTGGAAGCACAATAGAGAACATTGAATTCTGAAGCAGTTTTCTTTCTTCCCTCAGAATCAAACAGAGTGAAATGAGACGGTGTAAGGTACTCTTTTTCTGTTCCGGTGTTTTCTGCTTCTATAAAAAATACCAGGAAATAGCCATGGAAACGAGTGAAATCCATGAAATCAAATGTGCAGTTTTTTTCCTTAAGAAAGGAGACGTTAAGGTTCATGCCCTTGCTGGAAATAGTTTCATTGAGCGGGGCAAAATTGCATCCGTATTCTTCAAGCTCCTCAAAGCCTTCGGGGCATGAAGGGGTTTCTTCCTCTAGTTCTGGTGGAGTTTCTTCAACGGGAGGATCATAATCAAGTATAGGCTGAAACTCATCAGGCTGAATATCTACAAGCTTTGGGGGATTTTCAGGTGCGGAAGTGGAACAGCACCCTGCAAAAAGAAGCAAAAACACAAGTAAGAATGCACGGTGCATTTGAATCAATCCCAACCCGGAATGTATTCCTCCTTAAACATCTGGGTAGTAAGCACAAATATTGAAATGAGAAGAGGTCCGATTATAATTCCTGTTACTCCGAAATAAGTTACTCCAATTATTAGCCCGATAAGGGAAGTGAACGGGTGGACACTGCCTATTTTGCTCTGGACTAATTGGCGCACCAGGCCATCCAGTACATAACTGAGGAATGCACCCCAGATTACAATTGCTGCAGCAGTTACATATTCTCCTGCGAGTATGTAGTAGATTCCTGCGGGAATCCAGATAACCTGGATTCCGATTATCGGGACGATTGCCATAATCGTGCTGGTAAGTGCCCAGAAAATTATGTTTTCAGCTCCTGCGAAATAGAGTCCTACTGCCATCAGGATCCCAATTACGATTGCAACTGCTCCGTTTCCTATGAAGGTTACGTGGATTACATTGTAGAATTCTGAAGCTAGTTTTTTGGAGTTCTTTTCATTGAACGGGATAAGTGATTGCATTGCTGTGGATGCTCTTTTGTTTTCAGTGAGCAGGAAAAACACAATTATGTACATCACTACTAGGTTTACTGAGATTCCTATTACAATGTCCAGGGCAAGAAAGGATAATCCTGCAGCAATGCTGGAGATACTTTCTATGTGCTCTTCTAGAATCTTGGTAAGGTCTACGGATTCAGGGGTAAAATCTATTGCTGCAAGTATTTCGTTTATTTTCACAGGATCGCTGAAGAAGACTGCAAGGTCGGTTGCTGCAAAATACATGACTGCGAGCAATGGAAGGACGATTACTGCGAAAGAGAAGAGCATTACGATTAGGGCGCTTATGGTTTTGCTGTGGAGCCTTTTCTGCAGACCCATATACATTGGCTTGAGGAGCACGTAAAGGATTGCTGCTCCAGAAATTCCCAATAGGAGGGGAATTGCTGCATACAAAAAGAATAATGCAAATAGTATGATGACTAAGAGTGCAAGGTACTTCTTTTCCTTTATCACGGAACTCACGTAAAAGGAATGCAAATAAGCTTTATAAATATAGGGGGGTTAGTAGATTTGGTGGTATTCATGGTTAAGAAAAGGTCTGCTAAGAAAAAGAAGAAAATCAAGAAAGATGATGTTACAGCTATTGTTGCTTCACTTGAGGAAAACCCTAGGGTGAAGCCTATGGTGAAGAAGCTTACTGCAAAAGAGAAGGAGTTTGCTGAAAAACTAGAGAAGATTACAAAAGAAGCAGACCACATTCTTGCAACCAATGAAGAAGTTCAGAGGCTGAAAAAAGAGATAAAAGAGAAGCCGCTTACCTATGCTGCTCTTGCGTTTACTGCAGGGATTGCACTTGGAGCACTTCTGAAAGGGAGGCATTAAGATGATTGAGGAAATTTTGAAGGGAATAATTATCCCGATATCCAAGAATTATGTGAACGTTATGGTGGATGAGGCAACCAACAAGCTGGATGCAAATGTTGAGAAGATCATGGACAAGGCGAGCGACAAAATAGATCAGATTACGATGCGCAGCGCGCACATAGTTAAGGAGCTCGTTCCGCCTATCTTGTATAGTGCTTTGTTCTCTGGAGCTGGATTGCTTATCCTTGTAATAGGTGCCAGTGCATATGTGGATTCCATGCTCAATGTTGAAGGGGCAGGGTTTATAGGAGGAGGAATTTTGCTCCTGCTCGTAGGGGGATACTACAAAATGCAGCTGGACAAAGCAATGATAAAAATAAAGGAATTACACTGATTCCTTTATTCCCCATTTTTTCAGGAATTCATCTGCCTCTTTTTCAAAACATTCGATTATGTATTCTTCATAGTCTGTCATTATTGTCACCTGGAATTGCCACAAATTTATATTTAAAAAGGGTTCGGAAGGGGTAGGTTTCCGGTGTTTCCACCACCTCTTTCCTCCAGCAACGACTGTGTATTTAAAGACCCGTTAACGTCGGTAATGTGTGTAGGGATCAGAAGAAATAGACAAAACGCCCTTACAGGGATTCGAACCCTGGTTACAGGCTCCGGAAGCCCGCGTCCTATCCAGGCTAGACGATAAGGGCAAAGTAAAGATATTATGGAATTAGTGTTGAAGCTAGATAGGATTTTTAATTCTAATTAGAAGGAGTAAAAAATAAGGTAACTATATGCACACTCTGGACTCGGTCGGAAATGCAGAAAGCAAACCGTTACGAACCTAACTCATCAGTCTACTCCAAACATAACCACGCAATTGATCTACATGCCTTGCACGAGTCTCATATGGTGAGTCGCAGGTCCAGCCACCATATTATTGGCCGTAACAGGGTAGAGGTATCAACAACGTACCTTTTTCCAAGGCACCCGAATTGTCCGTGTGCAA
>JAUWMC010000044.1 GCA_030613375.1 Microcaldota archaeon | reverse complement strand
TATGGTCCTCGCTTAGCTCTGAAAGATATCTAATATTCGTGTCCGGATGCCTCTCAGGGACATCAGAACAGATACAATCATGATTGTATTCTATCTTTGCTATCAAGGGACGGAACATGTATATTATTTATTATGGAAATGCTTTTAAACGTTGCTTTTAGTGGTTTTTTGTATATTTTAATAGGCACCCAAAATACGGAAATTGAGTGGAAAAGAGAGCTGATGGCAATGGCTCCGTATGGAAAGTAGGTTGCAAATTAGGGAGCCCACCACTCATTCTTCTAAATAAATGGGAAGAGTAAAAATTACGTCTGTGCCTTCGCCCCGTTTGGAAGAAATGTCTAGTTTCCCACCATGCTGCTCAATGAGAAAACGGCAGTGTTCAAGACCGATTCCATGATCCGTATTATCAGTTTCTTTTGAGGTAAATCCCTTGCTATGTCTTACGCGGAAAAGTTCCCCATCCCTAAATCCGATTCCTTTATCCCCTATTCTAATTTCGGTCATTCCCTGATGATTATCCAGGATAAAGGCAACGACTTCTATAAAAGGGAAGATACCCTTTCTCTCGCATGCCCGGACGGAATTGGCAAAGAAGTTTTCCAGTATGAGTGCTGTATCCGAAGGGTCGGAAAATAAAAAAATTGGGGGACCATCTGGAACTTCATACCTGTAATGGACAGAATCATTTTCAGGTTCAGGCATCAAATTCGCCACCAGCCTCCACAGATCCACTTTTTCCGGGAGATGCCTATATGGGTCACCATTGAGGATTCCTGAGAGTTTGCCCAACTGAATTCTACAGTTAGTTAACTTCGTAGAGGCTTTTTGTGCATCATCATCAGAAAGAATTTTAATTGGTGGTTGGAGTATAAAATTCCATTCTAAGTCCAGAAAATAGCTTAGCAAATCAGCTATGGCCTGCTTCTGAGAAAGTGTATCGTTCTTAGCAGTTAGCTGATTTAGGATTTGATGATATTCTATAAGCAATCTGGTTACGATCTTGCTGCGTTCTTCTTCAGTACAACTGATCGGTTGCGTGTTGGCAAAAATAGAAGTTACGGATGCATTTAAGGTATGCCTGGTAAACCTAAAAAACGGCTCGCGCATGCGGGTAGGCAAACGTAAGTCTTGGTGGGGCGCCCGGTTCTGGAGATTCCGGCTTCCGATTCTCACAGGTCTTCCCAATATAGGCCTGGCAATCTTGTGCATACGATGATTTGAGTTGCGAAATGTATATAAATGTGAAGAAAAGGAAATTACTGCCCTTCAAGAGCTGCCTCAATTGCTGCCTGGTTGAATCCAACTATAATTTTTCCATTTATTTCAATCTGGGGCACTCCCATCTGGCCGCTCTTCTGCACCATTTCCTGGGCTTTTTCCTGATCAGAAACATCTTTCCTCGTACTCTATCCCTTTAGACTGGAAATATTCCTTAGCCATCGTGCAGTAAGGGCAAGTTTGGGTTGTATATATTTTTACTTCCGTTTTTTCACCAGTATTGAAGATTATTATCAACTGCTTCCCACCAGCTCCGTACGATTGTTCGTACCTTGGAGCGGATTTCGCTTCTGTCCGCAATTGAGTAAAGGAATTCGTATCCTCCCCTTGTGCGGTTGTGCTGGAAGCGGGATAAGAGACCTCTTTCAACCAGCTTCAGGGAAGCTTTCTGCACGGTTGTGCGATCCAGGCCAGTCTTTTGGGAGAGGTCTGCGAGCGTAACCTGCTTTTTGAGGGCCATGTATTTCTTGAATACTCTGTATTCGGCGCGTGTAAGGCCAAGCGAACATTTTACTACTTCATCCAGATCAATTTGTTTGCATGCAAATTCCATAATTATCACCTATGATATAATTTGGAACATACGAGATTTAAAAGAGAACGAACTAGTGAGAGAAATTCTGGAAATTGGAACATTCGGTTAGCTTTTGCCTTTTTCTGCTGCCTTTAGCACATTCTTCATTAAGCAAGCAACGGTAAGCAAACCAACTCCTCCAGGAACAGGGGAAACCCTTGCTTTTTCCTTTACTTTTTCAAAATCAACATCCCCAACGAGCTTTCCTTCAACGCGATTTATGCCTACATCGATTACTGCTGCACCTTCGCGCACCATATCTTCAGTAATTAGTTTAGCTTTCCCCACTGCAACTACTAAGATTTCTGCACGCTTTGTGTGTTCTGCAAGGTCTCTGGTTCTGCTATGGCAGATTTCAACTGTTGCATTTGCATTAAGGAGGAGTGCGCCCATGGGTTTTCCAACCATGTTGCTCCTCCCTACAACTACTGCATTTTTTCCCATGATTTCAACATTATAGTAAGAAAGCAGTTCCATTACCCCCATAGGAGTGGCGGGAATGAATACAGGGGCACCTGCAACAAGCTTTCCAAGATTTTGGGGGTGGAGGCCATCCACATCCTTTTCAGGGTAAATAGACTCAAGCACTTTTTCCGCGTTTATGTGCGCGGGAAGCGGAAGTTGGACTATGAATCCATGCACACTTGAATCAATGTTAAGCTTGTGCACCAATTCGAGCAAATCGTCTTCGGTTGCGGTCTCGGGGAGATAATGCTCCTCTCCTTTTATTCCAGCTTCTGCAGCGCGCCTGATTTTGCTTCCTACATATACTTTGGATGCAGGGTCTTCACCCACACGCACGATTGCAAGGCCGGGTGCGAACCCGAGTTTTTCTACACCTTCTTTTACTTCTTTGAGTATTTTCTCCGCTACTGGCTTTCCTTTGAGCATCATGTGAAAAATAGCGCTGAAATGCTTAAAAAGGATTGTTGGGGAAAATGTGTGCAAAAATGTAACGTTTAAAAACAAGATTAACCATATACTACAAATATGCAAGGAGACAGAATGAAAGAAACAGAGAAAAAAATCATGGACCTTATTGCAAAAACCGGGAAGGGTTCCTCGGGACTGCTTGCTGGAATCTATGTGCAGAAGGGGATGATGAGCACAGCAATGAAAAAACTTATTTTCATGAACCTTGGAACATTTGCAAGGGGGGTAATTATTGATGCTATGGGGATGGGTGGTGGCCCTAACGAAGTTGAAAATATTATGATGCGCTTCTTTGACTATGATAAATCTGGCACAAACCCTGCATATCCCTGCCTGAGGTGCCTTGGGGGCAAAGAGAAAAATTATTATGCAGACGAAGATGAAGAAATAAGAAATAAAGCTCTTTTTGCAATAGAAAACATGTTGAAAGGTGAGGAATATATCCTTAGTACGGAAAGCGGCAGGGCACTGGTACAATGCATATTTTTAGACAGTTCAGAAAAGGCAGGGATTACTGCGGCGAGAATCGTAGGGGACCATGCAACATCTGCCACATTTTCGCTTCTTCTTACAACTATGATAAATGCTGAAAAAAACGGGGAAGATAACCTAATAAAAAAGGGCGAAACTGCAATATGGGCAATTGTTGAAAATATGAAAATAAGGAGGCCAAGGGGAAGTTTCCTGAAACCTTTAATGGGGCTTTCCAATGCAAGTGAAAACATGTGGGAAATCGGGGAGAAAACAATCCTAAAGCTCTTTAGTAATTCCCGCATAAAAAATGAAATGTATCAAATGGTTGTAAATGAAATGAAAAAACTGGAGGGAGCAGGGTTGGGGGATAACAGAATTGCAATAAAAAGGATGGGCTGCCTCATTGAATCAATGGGGAGAGACTTTACAATTTCCATAAGAAAAGGAAAAAGAGTGACTAACGAAAAATACCGTGATGGGGAGTTTATGCGGCCACCGCACAAAATGATGAGTGGGGGAAATAGGCCGGTAGGAGTTTCAAAATGCCCTGTAAATGGCAACATGCATAAAACAGGGAAAAAAGGGTGAATATGTTTAAAGGTCCCCGTAAATGGGGAACCTGCCCATGAACTCTTTTACTTCGGATTTTAGCTTTTTGTGGAATTCTTCATCTTCTGGTTTTTCCAGTGCCCTTGAGAACAACTCTGCAACATATTTCATTTCTTCTTCCTTCATTCCGCGGGTAGTAACTGCAGGCGTTCCCACACGTATTCCGCTTCCTACAAAGGGCTTTTCCGTATCATAGGGAATTGTGTTTTTGTTCGTGATTATGCCTGAATTCTCCAGTGCGTTCTGGGCGATTTTTCCATTCAATCCCTTGGATTTTACATCTATCAGGATGAGGTGGTTATCCGTGCCTCCTGAAACAAGGCGGAACCCGTGTTTTTTGAGCTCTTCTGCAAGAGCCTTTGCATTCTTTACGATTTGGGCTGCGTATTCCTTGAATTCCGGCTGCATTGCGTTGTGGAAGCATACTGCCTTTGCTGCGGTTATATGGTCAAGCGGACCCCCCTGAGATCCAGGAAAAACTCCCTTGTTTATCAGCTTACAGTGCTCCTCTTTTGCAAGAATAATTGCGCCTCTTGGGCCTCTGAGACTCTTGTGAGTTGTAGTTGTGATTACATCTGCATATGGACCTGCGGGCATGTGAGCACCTCCTGCAATAAGGCCCGCGATATGGGCTATATCACAAAGAAGATACGCACCACATGCATCTGCGATCTCCCGGAATTTATCAAAATAGACTGTTCTTGGATAAGCTGTGTAGCCGCATACAATTACCTTAGGCTTCACTTCCTTTGCCTGTTCCATTATTGCATCGTAATCAAGCTGTTCGGTTTCCTTATCTACTCCATAGCTTACGATATTGTAGAGTTGACCTGAAAAATTCACGGGGCTGCCATGGGTAAGGTGACCGCCCTGGTCCAGCTTAAGGCCCATAAGCGTATCTCCCTCTTTCATCAGGGCGCGATAAGCTTCAAAATTTGCAGAGGAGCCAGAATGGGGCTGCACATTTGCACAGGGCATTCCAAAAAGTTTTGATGCGCGCTCAATTGCAATGAGCTCAATCTGGTCAATAAACTCGTTTCCTGCATAGTATCTTTTGCCTGGATACCCCTCAGAATACTTGTTCGTGAGAACTGAAGCGGATGCTTCCAAAATTTCCTTTGGAGCATAATTCTCAGACGCAATTAAATCGAGTGTGTCTATTTGTCTCTCTAGCTCTTTTTCAACAAGCGAAAATATTTTTGGGTCTTTTTCTTTAAGTGACATGCAATCCTCCCTGAATACCTTCTCATGAGTAACTTTTTAAAGAATAAGCTTCAAGTATCGCGCATGCTCAATGAAACTAATGAAACGGTAGCTGCGGTTTCCGGGCCTTCACCCTTATCTGAATTCGTGGCACCGTATGTAACGGAGTATGGGGATATGATTCCGGGGGGGAACACCACGCTCGTTGTCATTGCATTTGCGGTTCTTGCAGTTATTTTCTATACTGTGGTGATGGCGGCTTTCCAGACCATCAAGATGATGACGAGGAAAACCAAGACCAGCTTGGATGACCACATCATAAAGAACCTGAGAAGGCCCATGAAGTGGGTTTCAATATTGCTTGCTGCATACCTTTCGCTGCAGCTGTTCTACCCCGCATTAGACCTCGGGGGGCATGGGCTGGACAACATATTTACAATTCTGTTCCTAATTGTGGGAACTTACACAGTGAACGGGCTGTTCAGCGCTTTCATGGGCTGGTATGCGGAAGAGATGGCTCCAAAAACAGACAGCAAGTTTGATGATGAAATATTTCCGCTTTTCAAGAAAATCGGAAGCGCACTTATCTACGTAATCGGTTTGACAATTGTATTGAGCACAATGGGGATAGAAGTATCTGCATTGATTGCAGCCCTAGGAGTTGGAGGCCTTGCAGTTGCACTTGCACTGCAGGATACACTCAGCAACTTCTTTGCGGGAGTACATCTCCTTGCAGATAGGCCTGTACGTCCTAAAGACTACATCAAAATAGACGGAACAGATGTGATAGGAACCATTGAAGAGATTGGGTGGAGGAGCACAAGAATTCGCACCTGGGACAATAATATCGTATATGTTCCAAACTCCAAGATGAGCTCAAGCATACTAATCAACTACTACAACCCGAATGAGGAAATGGGCTATGCAATGAGCTTCGGAGTAAGCTATGATGATGATCCTGAAAAGGTAGAGAAAGCACTCTGGGAAGCCCTCAAGAACACTGCAAAGAAGACCAAGAAAATTGTGGATGTAAATAAATCCACGATAAGGCCTAATGCATTCCTGGACAGCGCGGTGGAGTATAAAGTAATCATAAAACTCCCAGTGTACGGAGACAGGTTTGGGGTGCAGGGAGAGCTTGTAAAGCAGATCTTCTACGTGTTCAAGAAGAAGGGAATATCAATACCTTACCCAACCAGGACACTTTACATGCATGAAGAAGGCAAAGCGGAAACAAAGAAAGGAAAGAAATAGAAAAGGGATTAGAGGAATTATTCCTCATCCCCTGCTTTCCTGAAAAGCTTTGTAATCTTTCTTTTTATTGTAGTTGGGATAGGCACGGCCATGTCCATGAACTCAACTGTAAGCTCATCCTTGTTCTCATCGATTTTGATTACCTTGGCCTTGTCTCCCTTGAATGCACCACTTTTGATTTCTACAATATCCGAGAGTTCAATTGTAAGAGCTGCAGGTTTTTCTGCAGTAACCATCTTTTCCACTTCGGCCAGCTCAATGGCTTGCTTCAGAATTCCCTTTACGTGGCGGGTTTTCTGCGCAAGGTGTACTGCATCGTTCTCGGTTGCAGCTTCCACGAACAGATATCCCTTTACGTTTTCGGGAACCAGAATTGAGTAAATTGCAAGCTTCTGCGCCTTGGATTTCTTCTCCAGCATCTGGGAGACGATCTTTTCCTGTCCGGTTGTTACCCTGAATATGTATATCACAAAATCACCTATATCACGGTAAAGATTAGGTACATTATCATACCAAATGACCCTATTACTACGAGTCCCAGCCCAGTAACCTTAACAATCTCGTTAAGTTCCTTCCTAGTTGGCTTTTTTGCAATGTGAAGTATCCTCAGGCACCTATTGATAAACGTCATTGATATCATGTTTTCACCCGATTATGTCCAAATCTATTTCCTCTAAACCTTCCGGAATCCGTTCTTGGATTCCATATTTGGGGAATTTCACCCCTCCGAGAACCACCAGCACCTTAATTGAAGATTTCTTCAGGTCGTCTTCGATTCTTGCTCCCCAAATTATGTGTGCGTTGGGATGGATCCTCTTCGCTGTTTCAGAGACTATCATCTCTGCTTCTTTAAGGGTCATGTCCTCTCCGCCCACCACGTTTATAAGTGCGCGGTTTGCACCCTGAATTTCAGAATCCAAGAGAGGAGAGTTAAGCGCGGTCTCGATTGCAATTGTAGATCGTTCTTCGCTCTTTGCATCGATTGAAGCTTCCCCAAGGCCGATTACTGCGTAACCTGCATCAGAAAGAATAGTTCTCAAATCCGCAAAGTCTACGTTCATCATGCCAGGACAGGTAATGAGTTCCCCGATTCCCTTTACTGAACCTGCAAGAACCTCATCACATACCTTGAATGCTGTGTTGAGCGGGAGATCAGGGGCTATTGAAAGGAGTTTGTCGTTGCGGATTACTATGAGTGTGTCGGTATATTTCCTGAGCTTTTCAAGGCCCTGGAGCGCATTTTCCATCCTGATCCTTCCTTCAGATGAAAACGGGAGGGTAACTACTGCAATTGTAAGTGCGCCCATGCTTTTGGAGATCTCTGCAATAAGGGGTGCTGCGCCTGTTCCTGTGCCTCCTCCAAGACCGCAGGTAATGAAAACCATGCTTGCGCCAGCAAGAGACTTCTTGATGTCTTCTGCACTTTCTTTGGCTGCATTGAGCCCGATTTCAGGGTTGCTTCCTGCACCTCTTCCTTTTGTAAGCTGCTTTCCAAGAAGGACTTTCTTGTTCGCCTTTACTCTTAGAAGGTGATGAGCATCTGTGTTCATGCCTATTAAGTTCATGTCCTTTATTCCAAGTTCAAAAAGTCTGTCGAGTGTATTTGAGCCGCTTCCGCCTGCCCCCACAACACATACCTTGGGCTTACTCGCTTCAATGAACTTGAGAAGTTCCTCATCATCGCTTTTCGTGTCACCCGTAAGATCATTTGCAAGCTGAGTGTTTGTAGGAGGATTTGAGGGTTTCAGGGGCTCCTCTTCCTTTGGAAGTTCTGCAGGTGCACTTGGTGCTGGCTTCGGGGCAGGTGCACTCGGTGCTGGTTCTTCAACCTGGGCGGTTACTTCCTGTGCAACCTCTTCCACCTGAGCCTCTTCTTTAGACTCCTGGTTCATAATCTGCTGTGCAATCTCTTTTGCAGCTTGTGCCTGAGCGGCTTCATCGTCTGTCAACATAAACACCTCTAAGAGAAGTA
>JAUWMC010000043.1 GCA_030613375.1 Microcaldota archaeon | reverse complement strand
GAATAGTTCGGAAAGGAAGAGTCCTGCGGAAATGAGTATTAGGAATGACAGTAGCTCCGTCATAGGCACTACTCACGGGGTTGTTTTATAAAGGTTTTATGCGCAAATGGATTTCATGCTTTTTTGGATTCTCGGGGCAGCTGTTATTGATGCGTTGCTTGGATTTGTAGGGGTATTCTCCCTATGGTTCAGCAAAAAGGATTTGAACAACATTATTCATGTTTTGGTGGCATTTGCTGCGGGAAGTCTACTTGGAGGTGCATTCTTCCACCTTCTTCCCGAGTCTCTGGAGAAGATTGATGCCGGAATAGCAATGACGATGGCGCTTGCGGGATTTGTGCTTTTCATGATAGTGGAATCCTTTTTTCACTGGCACAGGTGCAAGGAATGCAAAATCCATCCATTTTCCTATGTAATGGTTGTAGGGGACGCGATACACAACTTCCTGGGGGGAATAATCCTTGCTGCAAGCTTCCTTGTGAGCATACCTCTGGGGATTGCAACAACAACTGCGATAATTGCGCATGAGCTTCCACAACAGCTGGGGATATTCGGGGTGCTTATGAAAGGAGGATTTGAAAGGAATAAGGCTATTTTGTACAGCTTTGGAGCACAATCTACTGTAATTTTGGGTGCTTTAGTGGGGTATTTCCTTGCTGGGATGAGTGAAGGAATATTACCTCTCCTTGTTCCATTTGCAGCGGGAAATTTCATCTATATTGCTGCTTCTGACCTGATTCCTGAGATGCACAAATCCGAAGGATGGGATAAAATAGTTAGCATATTCATCTTTTCTCTGGGGCTGCTGTTCATGCTTCTGATAAAGGGGTAAAGGTTAACAGAAGTGCAATAGTTCTTTGTGCATGAAAGCGTTACTTGCATTATTTCTTGGCATGGTGCTTGCAGGAAACATAATGGCTGTAAGCGAGCCTGAGTGCTGGGCCCAGAGCAACACGTGCTGGGCAAACTGCTGCGAAGCCAATGGGTATGAATGGGACTGGGCTGATGAAGGCTGCTACATTCCTGAGAACATGAGCGATGCGGAAATGATGGATCTTTGCGGATACTGCGATGACCAGTATACGAATTGCGTTGCAGGAATTGATGAATCCGCCGGGTGCTGTATAGGGTTCGTGCTTCTTGCTGTAGCTACGGGATTGTTTGCATTCAAAACAAGAAACTAGATTGCATCTTTTATTTCAGGATTTAGTTCCTTAAATTGGGAAAGCCATTCCCTTCTTTCCTTCTTTAATTCTTCAACTAGTTTTGCATATTGCTCTTTTGAATAGTGATTTTCAGGGTGGAACTTGGAGATTTCTACATCCGGGACGCTATCCAATATTTGGTAGCCCCAATCTGGATCCTTTTTCCATTTCACCGTGCCCCTTGCGATTTCCTTGATGATGGTGGCGGAATCGTGAACAGTTATTTTTTCCCCGGGGCCATCGTTCTTTCCTACTCTTCCCGTGTTCAAGAAATAGCAGTCCAGGTGCTTGTTCGCTTTGATGAGTTCGTAGAAGCGGTTCCCCTCTTCTTCCTTGGAGCCGATTATGAAGGGGTTTGTGCCCACCACTCTTCTTGGCTTCCCTGGAGAAACATCTGAAGCAGCGCTTCCCATGGATTCGCCTAGCATGAAGAATGCCGCAGCCTGCTCATTGCTGAGTTTTGCAACCGGAGGGATTATCGTATCCCTCCTTGTGAGGAAAATTATCATGTTTGTTTGGGGAAGATCTATCTCCTTATCTGTATCCTCCATTTCAGAACGTAGAACTACGGCTCTTCCATTCGTGGTGATTGAATCATCGAAGAAATCCATTTCCCCGTTTTCCAGAACTTTTACGTTTTCAAGAAGGGCATTTTTGCTTCTTGCTGCTTTGTAAAGTATTGGCTGGTCTTCTGGCTCCAAGGAATCTGTTTTAATGTAAAAGTTGTCTTCCGTGCCCCTACAATATGAGTCTTTTTGCATCAACACCACATCATCCTGCCGAATAATTGTGGCTTCCCCTTCCTTGTCCAGCCAGTGGTGGTGGCAAGTGAGGGTTGTTTTTCCAGTAGCGCTGAGGCCAAAAAGAAGTATGCCTTTTTCTTCAAGCTTCCCTTCTGGAGTCAAGACTTTGAGGACCTTTGAGCCTGCATGCAGCCCAAGACCTCCCTTTTGCTTTGTGCTGTACATGGCCATCCTTAGGTTGGATTTTTTCAGCTCTCCTGTATAGTCTGATCCGAGGATGAATGTGATCTTGGATTCTGGATCTGCAATTATTTTTGTTTCGGGCCATTCTGGGATTTGGATACTGTTAAAATCTGGTTCATTGTTTGGCTCTGGCTCGAAAAGCATCTTTCCCCACAGATATGCAATGTGTGCGTAGGATTCGGAAATGTAGGCCCTGCAGTGGAATGGATTTGTGATTCCCATGCTCCGGTCTAATTGGATTAGCTTTTTTCCCTGGAGGTAGTCTGCAACCTTTTGGATTGTTTTTTTCTGTTCTTGAGTAGGTTCGCCTTCAACAATTTCGGTAAGTTTTGCGCTCCTTCCCTTAAGCTTGGTTTTGTAGACCAAACTTCCGTACTTTGTTTCTTGCGGGCTTTCGCTTAATGAAAATTCTCTGAGCCTTTCAAAAGAAGGGTTTATTTCGAGCTTTGCACCTTCGTGTATTTGCTTAAGCGCATCTGTAAATAGCATGCAAAGCCCGTTTCGTCAGTTAGGTTTATGTGTGTATCAGACCGCACGTCACTGCTCGCGCAGGTTTCGTGTTTTGGGTTTTGAGTTTTGACGTCTGCAATTCTGGGTTTTGAGGTGCCTTTTTTCCTACCTTTAATTTGTTGTTTTTTGGCACTCATTTTGACACCTGGTCCTAATAACAGCACAATAATTTAAGGTATAACCACATTGCTCATTTTTCCATAATTCCTCCCTTTTCCTTAAGGATAGTAGTGAGATATTTTATCACTTTTGGCTCTTTTTCCATAAATTCGGTGTACAGTTTTTCGAAATCAATCCCCACTTCTGTTTTTCTCGGGTCTGGAATGAAACCAACCGACTTCTGAGAACCCTGGAAAAATTGTTGGTTGCAGTGTGCAAAGTAATTCCGTAATGTGTTTAGCCGATTCAAGTCGGCTAATCTCTCCTTATCAATATTGGGAATTGTCTTGGTTAGTATTCTTCGTTTCAACCCGAAACTAAAATACTCATCATAAAGAACTTCAAGAAGGAAGGGTTTCATTACCTTACCAAAATAATGTTGCGAGATTATGGCATTAATTATCATCTCACAGTTTATGAAATGCTCAATTACTCCGCTACGATATCTGGAGATTTTTTCTTCATCCATTGGAATCCACCCATATTATTTTTGTTGATTTTACTAACTTTCTGTGCAAACCATCAATAAATACTTTGCTCCGCTAGGCACGCCCAACGAAACCTGGGCGCGAGTAGAGCCGGTCGGCTTTGGGCCAGCCTGCTCTTTATCCTAGCTTTTTGGAGTTTCCTACATCTCAATCAGCCTCCATGTTTTTCTTCAGGTTGAAGAGCATAGAACGCACCTTGACCAGCTTGTTCATGAACTGGAGGTGCTCCCTTTGTGGAAGGATTTTCGTTTCGTGCGTAAGGTTGAGCCAGAACTCGGTTTCGTTGGCTTCCCCTATGCACGTGATTACCTTCTGCCTCATCTGGTTCCTAGACTCAAATGCGGCCATCTCTGCCAGGTTGGCGCAAATCGAGGAGGCGGAAGCAAGAAGCTGCTCCTTTGTTCGGAAAGACATCTTCTTGTCACCGAAAAACTGGTAGAGTTCTTTTGACAGGCTAAACGCATCTTCATACACCCGTAGGTTCTTGAAATTCTGCATTCCTACCATCTTCCGATGTCCCTTGCCCAGTCTTCATCTGCCCTTTTCCTTTCATCCCATTCTGATGTTTTTTCTGTTTTCATTTTTCATCACCTTCTCTTCCCCGGCTACTCTTAGGGGAAGTGTTAAGCGCGCTTCACTCCGAAGCCCGCAAGATTCAATTAAAGGGCTGAAAGGAGTGAAGAGAGCAAACTTCCCCGACCAAAAAGCAGGCTGCTCGTTCGGTGCGAGCTATTATTCGTTTAGGCAGGAGCCGGCCTCGGAGCGGAGGCGAAAATGCACATTAATGCTTTCGGTGCGGAAGCACCGAACCTTCGGCCTGAGCAGTAAGTGCTTTTCTGCTGGAGCGAAAGAGGAAAACGATTAAGGAGAGCACGCCGGGAGGCGAGAACGAGCAGAGTAATCAGACACTGGAGCCTGAGGTAACCTTAGTTGCACGAACTCTTACAGGACCCCTAATATGGAGTAGGCCGCTTCGGTCCCTTCCTCCACTGTGGATTTGCAGCTATTTTCTTTCTGAATCTCGCATTTATCTCCTTGAAGAATTCCTTCATTTCCTGAGACATCTGTTTCTGGCTAATGTTCTTATGCAAAAATGTCGGAGATCCCCGCTCTGCAACGAGTTTCTTGGGATCGCTTTCAATGAGCGTTAATCCGTACTTCTCAGGGCGGTTCCCAAATCTGGTTCCTGGATAATATACTGGGTATCTTATTTCCGGAAGGCAGAGAATGTCGGTCTCGATCCAACGCAGTATTGAGCTTCTCATCTCATGCAGGCTTTCGATGGTTTCTTCAGGAAGGCCTACAAGAAAGTGGGCAAGCGTTCCCATGCCAGAATTCCTTATTGTGCGCAAAGCAGTTTCTATGTTTTCAACTTCATGCTTTCCTCCAAAGGCATCTACTACTTTCTGGGAAACAGATTCCGCACCTATCTGCATTTCAGTCATTCCCACTGCAGCTAGACGTGGGAGTAAATCTGCGTGGAGGATCGCGTTCTCAACCCGGACCTGGCTAGAAAAGGTAACATTTGCATCCTGGTTCCTTCCTCTCCACTTTTCCAGTGCAGATACAACCTTCTCCGCCGCCCCCCTAACGGCCAGAAAATCTTCCTCTCCAATGAAGATGTGTTGACTGCCAAACTTGTGCACCATCTCATCAATAGTTTCCAGCACTCTACCAATATCGCGTGCAATACGATGGCGCTTAACATTCACGCTACCGCAGAAACCACACTGCACATAGGTTCCATCCGGAGGGAGACATCCATTCTGGAAATAAATACGGGATGCTGGAAGATAGTCAAAATCCAGGTGGTTAAGATTTTCATAAGGAAACGCTTCATATTTGGAATCAAATTCAGTTCTGTATTTCTCTGGAATATCTGCTTTGGTTATCATTCCCTTAGTGTTCTCAAGTTCTTCCCTATTAGCGGCAGATATATAATAAACCGGGGCAAATCCGCCTCCTTTTACCAATATATCTACAGCAGGCGGGACCCTTCGGGTCCCTGCTACATATTGTCCTCCCGCAACTACTAGAGTGTTCGGAGATACCTCCTTTATCTTTTGGGAAAGTTTTTCCATAAGAGTATAGCTGCTGGAGTGGGAGCACCCAAAGAAAATAATGTCTGGCTTCTCTGCCCCCACATAATCTAGTACGTCCTTGGAGATAGTTTCTGGAGCAGAAAGGTACTTGATTTGGTGCCCCTCTTTTTCAAGAATATCAGTAAAGGCAACTAATGCAACATTGAATCTATCCAGAGTGTCTGTTCCGTTAATGGCTTCTTCATCCATATTTTCCCAGGTAGTGTTAACTTTTATTGTAGTGTAGAGACCAAGGTATTCTTCCTCCTGTTCCAGGTAGTTTGGATCTTCATCCTTTTTCCAGCTCAAATCCAAAGGAAGTGCAACCAGCCCAATCTTTTTGCTTTCCATCTAGACCACCTTCTTAAGAGTCACTTCTCCGGCTTCGCGGAAATTTTCCAGATAATCCTGAGCAGGGTTCTTGTGCATCATACGCTTCCATGCTTCCCAAATGACCTTCGGATCTTTGATGAACTTCGTGACGTTGCTCACAAGCGAGAAGAAATAAAGCTCCGGATGTTCATCTATATCATAAATCGTCAAGTCATTGTAGTGCTCATTGAAATTCTTGGTATTGGGGAGAAGTTTGTTCATGAATGGGGTAAATGCTATCTCGATATGGCTCCCCCGGAACACAGATTTAATTTCCTCCATGCGTTCAAGTGTTTTTTCAACCCCTTCTTCATCGTCTTCTGGTCCCCCGATAATTATTCCAATTGTAATCTGCTGGAGGCTCCCGATGCCATCAGCAATCTTCCCAAATAGGTCCAGTTCCTGCTCATAGCGAGGAAGCTTCGCAAATCTTTTTGGCCCGGAAGCCAGGTCTTCCACAGGCATGTAAAACCTAAAGCAGTTCCTGAACAAGGATTCCTTTATCTCATCCCAATAGTTGATTAGGGTGGAAAGCTGGAGGCCATTCCCAAACTCTACATTGAATCCATAGCTGTTTATGAGGTTCAAGAGCCCATTCACATAATCAAGTCCCGCCTTCTGGTTTCCCCAAAAATTTATTGGGCCGAGCAGATTATCATCCATCATTATGAGTGTTTTTACTCCAAGAGATTTGTAATAATCCAAATGCTTCTTTACTTCTTCCAATGGCATGCTTGCGAAGAACTTTCTGGTCATCGGCAGAGTGCAGAAGGGGCAATTATGGAAGCATCCTTTGTTGAATTCAGTGTAAACCGCCGGTCTGTAATCCTCATCCTTTCCTGGATATGGTCCTTCTGCACAATCTGAATTTTTGCTCAAGTACTCTAAATCTTCATCATAACTTGGGATGGGAAGGACATATCTGCCCCTTTTCCTTGAATCCAACTCAATTCTGCAAGAGCCGCTTGCGTCGTTGCCCCATCTCTCCATCACATACTTAGGAAAGGTATTGAAGACGTCTCCTACCCAAAAAAGATCCGCACCAACCTTCCTGTATGACTCTTGCCTGGCTGCAGTGGAAACATCGTTTCCGCCCACCCAGACTTCTGCGTCCGGATTGATAGTTTTAACTTGTTTGATGTATTCCTTTACTACTGCAGAACTCCCTGTAAAATGGGAAGTGAAGCAGACAATGTCTGCATCCTGGACTGGCTCTACAATCTTCCGTAAATCAATGCCTTCATACTCCTTTGTGAGCTCTCCCTCTACATATGGAGGGCGGAATTTCCCGTACACATGTTTCTCTACATCCCCAAATTTTTCGCTCCTAGCATCAATGAGGGCCACGTTGCTCTGAACTCCATTTTCTGAAAATGCTTTTTTCATGAGCCCGGCTACCATAGGCCCAGCTGGGTTGGGGCAGCGCTCCCGCTTTGGAGTATGTCTGCCCTCTTTTCCCCATACCTCTGCTTGAGGTGTTTGAACGACCAATATTCTTGGGTTTTTGGTTATGTTTCGTGTTTTCATGTGATTATTAGGTATTTTCATATATTTAAAATCAAATTCCCTTATTTTTTGAGAAATTGCATATATTTATAAAATAATTGATATAAATACAAAACTATGGAAAAATCACTCTCGCTGGACAAGAAAGATTTCAAGATTCTCCACGAGCTCGATTATAACGCAAGAATTCCGCTCACAAAGCTTGGGAAGAAGGTGGGCCTCTCCCCGCAGGTAACCCAATACCGCATGCAGAATCTCATTAAAAGGGGTGTAATCAGGGGCACGATGGCAGTAATAGATGTGCACCGCCTGGGCTTCTACACTTACCGTGTGTATCTGCGCTTCCAAAAGACTACCGAACAAGATGAAAAGAAAATTATAGACTATTTTATTAATCACGGCCGCACCCTCTGGGTAGTGAGCACAAGCGGGAGGTGGGACATGGAAGTGGTTTTCCTTGCAAAAAACCCCATACAGCTAAACAATATCATTCGGGACTTCAAGCGGGAAGTGGGGGAGTGGATAAAGAATTATTCGGTCAGCCCTGCTCTAGTCAACTACCACTTCGGCCGCTCGTATCTGGTTGAAGGTGCTGAGAGGGCAAAGAGCCCACTTTATGGCCTGGAGCCTCCGAAAGAAGAACTGGACGCATTGGACGTTAAAATCCTCAAAGCGCTCTCTATGGATGGGAGGGAAAGCAAGCAGGAGATTGCAAAGAAACTTTCCGTAAGCTTCAACACAGTAAAAGAAAGGATGAAGAACCTTGAGAAAAGGGGCGTAATCCAGACATACCGGATTTTCATTGACCTGGATAAGATTGGGAGGGCCTTCTACAAAGCAATGATAACTACCCGTGGCCTCAGTGAGGAAATCGAGAAAAAGATGCTTTCGTTTTGTACCTGGGAAAATTCGGTAGTCTACCTAGTAGAAACCGTAGGGGAGTGGGACCTGGAACTTGAAGCTGAAGTAAAAGACGAGGCGGAATTCCGCAAGATAATGTCTTCATTCAGGAATGCTTTTTCAGATATCGTCCAAGATTATGAGTTACTGCATGTCTACAAAGAACATAAAGTAAATTACTTCCCAATGGCCGATGAAATCTTGGAAAAGATAGCAGGCAAAAAGCCACTGGAAAAGCACCCATCACTAAAGTAATCAGACACTGGAGCTCTGATTCGACCCGTTCTTCAAAAT
>JAUWMC010000034.1 GCA_030613375.1 Microcaldota archaeon | reverse complement strand
GGAATAACTAAGAAGAGAATTAAAAACTTTATGGGGCAGATAATGGAATACTCTATTTATTACGGGCTCGTGGTCCAGCGGTTAAGACGCTACCTTGACATGGTAGATATCCCCGGTTCGAATCCGGGCGGGCCCATTTTCTCATTAAGAAGATAGGGAGTATTTGCCAGAGGCAAATCTAAGGCCCATTTTTTGAATAATGCTTCAATTTTTAGAAGAATTCACAAAAGTTAACCGGAAAGAATTTAAGCCCGTACCTACGTTTTACTTACGTTGGAGAATCCAATGAATGATACACAGTGTATGTGGAAAATGTTGCCGGGCATTTCCCGGACTTTTGCATTTACTATTCCTAAATTGCCAAAAGAGGTAGCGACCGATTTAACAGTTGCTTATGCCGTGTGCAGAATAATTGATACTATAGAAGATAGTGATTATCCTTCTGAAAAAAAGAAGGATTTGATGCAATTGATGATTAATGTTTTGAGTGAGCCTCGCCCAAAAATAGAAGAATTCAAAGATGCTATGAACCTTCTGTCATCCAATGAAAAATACCTAGAATTAATTCAGAAAACCGGAAAAGTAATTGGTGCTCTTAGGTCTAGGCCTTCCAGAGTACAGGAGATTATTGTAAAGAATGCGATAATAATGGCCAGGGGATTTGTAGAGGATGGAGTACAGAATATCCAGACATTATCCCAGCAAAATAAATACTGTTTTTATGCAGCAGGAATTGTTGGCCACATAATTACCGAATTATTCGGATATTATGGGTATTTGAGTAAAGAAGAAGTAGCTACATTGATACCTTTGGCAGAAGATAATGGCCTGGCCTTGCAAAAAGTAAATATTATGAAGGACATTATTGAAGATGTTAAAGATGGAAGGCATTATTGGCCTGCGGAGCTTCTCCAAAAATATGGGCTAAGCTATGAAACTTTAGGCTCAAAAGAGCATATGAAAGAATCAATGGAAGTCCTAAACGAACTCCATGAGGATGTTAAGCCCTATTTTGCCAGGAGTTTGGAGTATATTCATAAACTCCCGAATGAACCGGCAGGACTGAGGATTTTTTGTGCTAACAATGTCCTAATGGCAATTGCAACTACCCGGACTATTATGGAGTCCGGGATATTTAGCCATGAGAAAATTAAGATTTCCAGAGAAGAAGTTTACGCTATTGACAGAGAAGTTACCAGGCGGGTAGAAAGGGGAGAACGGCTGGATACCCTTGCGTGTGGGCTTGAGAAAGTGGCCCTTAGGTGATCTATACTGAGTAAATTCCTGAACCATCAATTTTGCAACCTGTTATATCAACCATTTTTTCTTTTGCAATTTTCACTGCTTTTTGAAGAGTTTCTTCTGGTGCCTCTGGAGGGAGATAGATTAAGGTTAGGACTTTTTTAGTATTTGTAGTGATGGAGGTTCTTTGAGAATCTGCTGTGAGGCCTCCGAATATTGAAAGCTCGTCCCGAGTAAACAGTTTGTTTTCAGCATTTATCTCCTTATTGCCGAATCCTGTGTAACTCTCCCCTTGTTTTCCAATTACCAGGGTGATGTTCCCCTGCAGCCTGTCCGCATCATAGGAACCGCACGGGCAAGCAGTAAGCATGGAAACAACGTTGTTCACATCAACTACTGTGTTTATGCGATAGATTCCTTTCCCTGATGATACCCTGCGGATTAATGCTTCCCCTGAAGGCCTTTCCTTTGTGGGATCAGTTCCTAGCTTTGAGAAGAGAGTTCTGAAGCCCTTCACTACGGGATCTTCAAGAATGGACTCCGGATTGGGGAATTTCCTGGAAACTTCTGCAGATGCCTCCTGGACCAATGCATCTACTGCTGAGTTGGATTTCTCTACGTTTACTCCAGTAAAAAGAATATGGCCAACTTTGAGGCCGGAGAGCTTTTCTTTTGTATCAGAACTTGTTTGGAACTCAACCACGTGAATCACTCAAAAGAACCAAGGGAGGAAATTCATCAGGAATGCAACTATACAGACCCACATTATTATTTTGGGAATAATCTTGTTCTCTATGTTAAGCTCTACAAGGCGATAACCATCGAAGAAGGGAAGTGGAAGCAGGTTCACAATTCCTATGATGAAGTTTAGGCAAAATACTAAAGCAAGCAAACGAAAGAGGAAATCAAAAGGGAAGAAATTGTAACGTGTGTATGGGGCCGAAGAAAGCGGGGCGTAGTAAATGCCAAGCTTTCCGTCTTGGTCTGCAACCCGTTCTATCGTTCCGTAGTTGGTTTCAAGGATTGCTGTTTCGTCTGGAGTCAGATTGAGCTGTTGAATCCCATCTAGTTCTATTCCATTTATGGAACGAATTATTGTGCCTTCTTCCATCCCCTCAATAATCATCCAGCCCTTTTCCTTGAATGGGGAGGTTACAAACAGAAACGAGAAGAGGAGAATAAAGAAAATTGCTGCTGTGAAGAGGTTTGCAGTTGAACCTGCAACAATTACACGGGTCTGGACTTCCTTGGATTTTGTAATGAGGCGTTTTTCATCAGGTTCTACGAATGCGCCTACGGGAATTATGCCAAAGAATGCAAGGCCGGAAGAAATTAGTGGAACCCTGCCCAAAACCGAGAGGGTTGCGTGCGCGCCTTCGTGCACAACAAGTATCAAGATTAATGCAAGGATTCCTTCAATAAGAGGGATGTTTATTCCCGGAAGGATTAGGGTAACACCAGGAGAAGTTTGGGAAATGGTGTCTGCACCAAAAATTACTGAATCAACAAATGCGCCCATAA
Source organism: Microcaldota archaeon (assembly GCA_030613375.1). Classification (GTDB taxonomy): domain Archaea; phylum Micrarchaeota; class Micrarchaeia; order Anstonellales; family Bilamarchaeaceae; genus CAIKOA01. Next base: position 7,624 of record JAUWMC010000034.1, on the reverse strand, counting down.
CCGTAAACCCATAAGAAATGATAGAGAGGGTTACCATTGTGGTTAATCCTCCAATGTATACTGCAGAAGTAAGAAGAAGAGGGCCAAGTAAGTTAGTTGAAGTTGTTACGCCTCCGCTTTCTGTTCCCAGGTTTAATCCAAGGGAAATTGAAAGAAATGGAAGCACCATGGGCGAAACAAAGAATAGTATGAATGTAAGGAGAATCATTGCGGTCCCAAGTACTTTGAGCCTTCCTTGAGGAGTACGCTGTACTACAAAATAGCCCATAAGGCCGAATGCAAGGCATATTCCTACATCAGCAAAGAATTTCCAGAATTCCTCGTGTTTTGCAATCTTTTTGATTATTTCTATTCCCTTGGTTGTGCGTACAAGGATTATTCCCCATTCAGATTGTACGCCGGTAAGAAGAGAAAGAGCCTTTGCAGAACCTAGCAAAACAATTATTGAAGCAAAAAACTTGAGTGGGGCAGAAAAATCTGTTTCAAGAATGAAGAATATCGCCCCAAAAGTAACCACTACAAGAAGGGGAAGCAGCATAAGGTCTAAAGGCGACTTCTTTACCATGGGGGTTGATTTGCACCAATAATATAAAAATACATGCTTAGAAAAATGAAATATGGAATGTGATGTGTGTGGAAAAAAGGAAGCTTCTTTTGTGATACAAGTTGAAGGGGCAAAGATGGCTGCATGCAAAGGGTGTGCCTACTACGGAAAGATAGTAATTTCCCTGGAAGAAGATGCACCAAGAAAAGAATTCAGGGCACAGGAAGGGAGAGGAGTGCCTAAATCCATGCGGCTGGAAGAGGACCTTGTAGAAGATTATGGAAAAATTGTAAGGAAAGCAAGGGAATCCAGAAATCTCAAAATTGAGGAGTTTGCAAAACAGATAAACGAAATGGCGAGCTACCTAGATAAGATTGAGAACCAGAGTACAAGACCTCCTATAGATACTGCAAAAAAGCTAGAGAAAGCACTGGGCATTAAGATCTTGGAAAAGGTTAAGGATAGCGCTGTGTCTCCGGACCTGGCCAAATACAAGAAGAAAGACCTGAGTCTTTTGGATATGCTTGAAATGCAGCAAAATAAAAAGAAGGGGAAATAGAATGGGTGTAGACCTTGGGGACCTCACAATAAAACACAAAGCCAGCGTAGCTGATTTTGCAGGAAAACCGATTGCGATAGATGGAATGAATATGCTTTACCAGTTTCTTGCATCTATAAGGCAGGAAGATGGGACTCCGCTCAAGGATTTTAAAGGAAGAATTACCGGACATTTATCTGGATTATTTTACAGGACTGCGAAGCTTGCGTCAGAAGGGTTGAAGCCGATTTATGTATTTGATGGAAAACCCCCTAAGTTTAAGGAAAAAGAAATTGAGCGTAGGAGGGAAGTGAAAAAGGAAGCTGCATTGAAGTGGAAAAAAGCAATTGATGAGGAGAAGATTGAGGAAGCAAGGAGGTATGCACAGGGAGCAATGAAGCTTACTCCTGAAATGGTGGATGAAAGCAAAGAGTTGCTTACCGGAATGGGCATTCCTTGGGTACAGGCTCCGAGTGAAGGGGAGGCTGAAGCTGCTTGGATGGTAAAAAAAGGCGTTTGTTATGCATCCGCTTCCCAAGACTATGATTCTCTTCTTTTTGGATCTCCGATTCTTGTGAGAAACTTATCTATTACGGGGAGGAGAAAGGTTCCCAGGCAAAACAGATATGTAAACGTGGTTCCGGAAATAATCAAGCTGGATGAGATGCTGGAAGCGTTGGAGATTACAAGAGAACAGCTTATCCTGATTGGGCTAATGGAAGGAACAGATTTCAATGATGGTGTAAGGGGGGTTGGACCAAAAACTGGGCTTAAGATAGTAAAAGAACATACTACTTTCGCAAAAGTAAAGAAATACATAAAGGAAAAATACGAGTATGAATTTGAGGAGAATATAGATGATGTTTATGAATTTTTCATGAAGCCTCCAATTGAAACGAAAATCAAAAAGCTCGAGTGGAAGGATGCAAAACCCAAGAAAGTTATGGATCTCCTTGTAGAAAAGCACGATTTTTCAGAAGAAAGGGTTGGAAAAACCCTTGAGAAGATGGTTGGAGTAATAAAGGAAGCAGAAAGCCAGAGAACACTAGATAAATGGTTTCAATAACTTGGAAGCTATACGATGGGCGAGCCTCCGTACTTTGTGCGTTCTTTTCCCTGTTATTTTTCCTGTTTTCAAGGACTTTAGAAGTTTGGAGGGCTCTAATTCATCCAAATCAAGTTCGACATAAGTATAGCCGAATTCGAAAATGAAGTGTGAGTCGCTCCCCGCTCCCCGCAATTTGTTTTGCTTTTTTGCAAATTCTTCTGCTTTTTTATCGAACCTGGAAAGGCAGTGGGCATTGAAAACTTCAATTATCTGGATATCCTTCAGAAGTTTTTCATCCTGGAGACCTGCACGGAGCGGGTCAAAAGGGTGAGGGGCGTAAGAGATTGCCCCCTGGGATTTTATCTGGTCCATTGCCTCATGGAAATCTATATCACGCTTTATTTCTTCATTCATAAAAAGGCCAATTAAATCTGCCTTTCCTAAATGGGTGGAAACCCTAAGTTCTTCCCCTGGGATAAAATCTATTCCCTGCTTTTTCATTTCTGGAATTCCTGCCATGGAGATGTGATCGGTAATCGCAGGAGTTATTCCAAAATGCTTGGCACGCTCCGCAAGCTGTGGGATTTTTACGGTAGAATCAAAGGAATAGTTTGTGTGGATGTGGAAATCAATCTTCAACAAAACACCCCCTTTCTTTGAGAAGGTTGAATACTTCGATAAGCAATGCTTTGCCCTGTACTGAATCCACTTCCTTGATTACAATTTTGCCGCTGGAATAGAGAACAAATTGCTTTTCCTTGTGGATAAATGAAAGGAAAACAGATGTATTTGCAGTTACCTCATGGTCAGAGGAGAGTTCTTTCTCTGACTTATTGAGGTCCAACTTTGTCCTTGTGCGCATCTCTATTGATTTGGAAGTTGTACAGGGAGAGAGAATTACATATTCCGGGCGGTCATCAGCCATGCTAGAATACCTCCCGTACATAAATGTACGAGATTCCAACAGCAATGATGCCTGAGATTATGGTAAGTTCCAGAATCAGGCCAAAAGAAAAGAGTGCACTTACTGCAGGGATTCCAAACACTGTTGCAACGGTATTTGGAACTGAGATTACTAAGCCCACTACGGTGAGTATTGCCATGATTTTTGTGAGGAGTTCAATACGCTTGTTCAATTTTCTGGTTTCGATAATGTCACATTTCGTGCGGAGAGAATCAGTTTCTCTCCTCACACCCTTAATCCTGTCCACAAGATGGCGGGCGCGTGCAAGCAAGATATCAAACTCGTAAGGAATTACATCTATGTTTACGTATTTGAACTCTTCTTCCTCTGCTTCAAGGCAGAGGCGGAGAACGTCTTCCGAGATGTCCCACACATCCCTGTTCTTTTTTGAAACCTGCTCAACCTTGTCGATATCCGGGGAATCATGCAGCTTATGGGCACTTTTTTTGATTGAGGCAAGCTCAGAGAAATAAGTTTTGAGGGCGAAAGAAACCACCTCGTAGAAAAGGAGGGTGCTTGCTTGGTATTTTCCCTTATTGATTTTTGAGAGCTTGAGTTTCTTGCCCATAGTTTTAGTTTCCATAGAACAGTATGCAAGATTGAAGTCCTTGGAAAGAATAAGGATTTGGTTAGGAGTGGTAGAATCCACGGCCGGGAGGCTGAGTATCATGTAGTCTTCATCATAATCTTCATAGAAGACGATATCGAGGTCCCTCAGGCTGTCCAGGTCGCTGGTAATGTTGTGTTCCCTCGCAGCAGCCTTGAACTTCTCGAAGTCCGTGAACTTCTTAATCATAGGGAATAAACGCCCTAACATTTTTATAAGTGTTTTGGGTGGGGTTAGATTATGCATATCCTGTTTAGCTCGAAGATAGACGCAAGCAGCAACCCTGCAAACATACTCTCGGAAAACTGGTTTTCTCAGAGAGGGGAAGAATGGGTTTACGGAAAACATGTTATGGTAGATACTAAAGTGGATAGCATATTGGATGTGCCTACTGATTTTGAGAGTGATGGATTGGTTGTTCTCTCCACACACAGAAGCGAGAAAGAATATCCAACTCTTACCGTGCACGTACCAGGAAATTGGGATTCTGCAGATTTTGGAGGAAAATCCCGCACCCTGAATACTGTTATGGCAAGCAAAATGAAGGAAGTGCTCTGTGGATTGGATGAGGGAAACAAGAAGTATGGGCTTGGGTGGAATGTGAATATGGAAGTAGATCACCACGGGCCCACTTGCTCTGTTCCGATAATGTTTGTGGAAATCGGGAGCTCGGAAAAGGAGTGGAAAAACCCTGTTGCTGCAAAGATTGTGGCGGAAGCGGTTATGCGGATGCTGGAATCCGATTCTGTTTATGATTCTTATTTTTGTGTTGGTGGAGGGCACTACTCGCAAAAATTCACTAAATTAGGGCTGGAAGATGAGAAACGGGCTGCGGGACATATTCTTCCCAAGTACAAGGCCCCGAGCTTAGAGGTGGATACGTTCAAGCAGGCGATGGAAAAGAGTGTGGAGAAAGTGCAGGGGGTTTTAATTGAGAAAAAAGGAGTGAAGAAAGAGCAGAAGGAACTTATTGAGAAATTTGCTAAGGAATATGGAACGGAAGTAATAATGGAAAAGTAGCTTAAAATGGGTCATGTTTTTGATAAAATTTTTACCACAGATTAATGCGGCAGCAAAAAATTTCATAGCCCCGCCCGGATTCGAACCGGGGTTACAGGATCCAGAATCCCGTGTCCTTGACCAATGTCCACGTAGCAGGGTTATCCTACTGCGTTCTAGACTACGGGGCTATACAAACTCTTCAAGCCTTTTGAGTTTGTAAAGGTTATTTGAGCCGATTTCTTTATAATATTTTACTAACTCCGCCTTCCGAGTAAGAAAAATGCTTCGATATATAAATTTACTAGGGTGGAATCCTAATTTAATCAACGCATTCCTCACGTCCTCAAGAAGGAATTGATTGAAGTTCTTGAAACTTATCCTGCCTAGTTGTGGGTCTTTATTAGAAAGGCGGTGGACTGACCCGTCCGTATCAACTAGCCCGCGTATGCATGCACGCAGATATCTGTCTTTTTCAAATATCCATCCAGGAATCCTTAGTTTGTTTTTTATCTTATTCCCAGGGTGTAGCCCGTGTCTTCCGAGTTCTTTTACAAATTCCTTGGAATTTATACGTGAATAAACCGCATTGTCCCTCAAAAGTATGGTGCAGTCTATCCCGCTCAGCTTAGTCAAGAGCGGAGCAACGAAATTGCGCGCATATTCTTCCTCGTTTTTCATGCCGCTTGCCACACTTACCTGGTAAACCTGTGCTCTTCCATTGACATATGCAGTGATATTTCCGTCGCCCAAGAGTATGCCTGTCAACTCCGCGGAATCCTCAGAATGCTCAAAAGATTTGCAAGGTTTAGTCTTATTGAAGCGGGCAGAGAGGATGGCCCCAGCCTTCAGTTTTCCCCAGTTCTCGGGAAGTAGTTCAATAACATACTTTAGATACTCCCCATTTTTGTCAATTTCAAGAAATTTATCTTCTGGGATCAGCGACCGTTCAAAAACCCAACCTATAACCTGATAGCGTTCAACCCCTAGGGTGCCAGCCATTTCTCTCCAAGTAGTTCCATACCTGCCTTTGTTTTTGTAAAGCATTTCTTTCTGCTTCCCGGGAAAAAGCCGCACCCTCATGCAAAAATGTCCATTTTATCATATATAAACCGAAGGAGAGTGGGTTGCCAGTGCAACTAAACTAGTGAGGTAAAGAGCGAGATATCTAATGTGCCGGGTTTGATTATAAAGGTTTTGACGCCTGCAGCTTTTCCCGCTCCCTCATCCCAAAAATTGTCTCCAGTCATAAATGTTTCTTGTTTAGGGATGCCAAACTCCTTCATAAGGGAATTTAGCATATCTGGAAAAGGTTTGGGGCGAAATACGCTGGTTCTTCCGCGGATTGAGTCTACTGGAATTCCAGTAGCTTCAACCACTTCACGTATTGTGGGTTCAGTGTTGTTGGAAGCTATTGCGGTTTTATGGCCTAGATTTTGGAGGGTTTGAAGAGTAGGAATTGTAGATTCGTAAACCATGAATGTTCCAGCTCCAACTGCTTTTTTTTCGTAATCCCGAAAAATCCGGTCTACTTCTGCCTTTCTTTCCTTTGTATCGGAAATATGGTTGGCAGTAGTCACTAAATGAACGGAAGGGTCAATATCAAAGCCCTGAGACTGTCCATACGTAATAACTTTCTCCTTTACTTCCTTCCAGGGAACACCCTGCAACTCTGCAATTGTGGAGTCAAAATCGAATATGAAAAGCATTCTTCTTACCTCTTGACAGATAGGGATTTTACAGGAAAATGATTTAAAAGATGCTCATGTAAATAAAATTATGGATTGGGCACTGCTAGTGATAGGGTTCACCATCGGGCTCATAAGCGGAGTGATTTCCGGAGCCTTCGGAATTGGTGCTTCTTCTGTTAAAATCGTATTGCTTAGGGTGCTCCTTGGCGTTTCGGGCGCAGTGGCGATTGCAACTTCACTTCCTTTGAGCATACCCGCAGCCATAAGCGGAACTATAGTGTACCATAAACACAAGCTGCTCAAATACAAAACAATTATTACCTGTGGAGTAACGGGTGCAATCTTTTCAGTTTTGGGGGCATTCACAACACAACAAGTCTCTGATGAATTCCTTATGCTGGGATTGGGGGTTTTGCTTCTTTTGTTTGCATTGTTGATATACAAAAGAAATGGTGTGAGGAAAAACGAGAAAAAGGTGCAAAGCCTGAATGAAAAGGCATTTTATACTATTTTGATTGGTGCTGTGGCTGGTTTTTCTTCTGGTTTCCTGGGAATTGGCGGGGGAGTGATAATTGTTCCGCTTCTTGCAAGGCTGAGGAGACTTACGTACAAACAGGCGATCCCATGCTCGCTTGCAATTATGCTTATCTACCTTATTCCTGCTTCGCTTACACACCTTGCGCTGGGGCAAGTGGACATACCCCTCTTTATTGCGATGCTTGCAGGGTCAGCAATAGGCGCATGGGTTGGGGCGAAAAATATAGTGAAGATGACTGATGGAGAGATACGAAAATGGTTCGCAATAACCATTGCGTTCTTCGGGACAATACTTCTCCTGCACGAAATAGGGGTAATTTGAGAATAAAGCTGGGATAGGGAATCGAACCCCACTATCCTGATCTGCAGTCAGGCGCATAGCCTATCTGCCATCCCAGCAAAATAGAGTGTAACTGTTAGAGGAGGAATGTTTTTAAAAAAGCATTGTGGAGGTTTAGTATGCAGAAAATTTTCATTGTTTTGATAATGTTTTTGCTTGTTTTTGGAATGGGATTTGCAGAAGAGAACCTTACGGAAGATGATTACTACCATTATTGCTATAGGCTCTGTTGTCTTACTCAAGATGCTGTATATGTAGAAGGTCCACCTCAAAATTGCATTGGAGCAGGACCGGATTTCTCAAATAATCTGGAAAGGTGCCATGCACAATGCATCTACGAGATGAACTTTACTGGG
>JAUWMC010000085.1 GCA_030613375.1 Microcaldota archaeon | reverse complement strand
GACTAGAAGAACTTGAAAAGAAGAGGGTCCCTTGTGAGGTTTACTCCAGGGTTGTTGGTTACATTCGCCCGGTTTCCCAGTGGAATGAAGGAAAGCAGGAAGAATTCTGCGAAAGGCATATGTTTAATGCCTCCCAGGAATCTAGAGGTAAAGATGAATGAGCCTTGACTTTGCACAGATACAGAAAACCAGCCTCATCGATTTTCCCGGTGAGGTTTCCTCTACCTTATTTACAGTAGGGTGCAACATGAGGTGTCCCTTTTGCCATAACAGCTCCCTTGTACTTCCAGAGTCTTTTCCTCCACAGAGGATTTCATCAGAACAAGCAATTGCGGAACTCTCAAAGAGGAAGAAGTTTGTACGTGCGGCAGTAATTACAGGAGGGGAGCCTACAATACACCCAGAACTTCCCTGGTTTATCTCTACTCTCAAAAGCGAGGGAATAAAGGTAAAGCTGGACACAAACGGAACTAACCCTGAAATGCTTTCTGAGCTTTATTCCAAGGAACATCTGGACTATGTTGCAATGGACATCAAATCTTCCCTAGATCACTATGAGAAGACTGTAGGGGTGTCTATAGATGTTGCAGACATAAAGGAAAGCGCACGCTTAATCCGGGCGTCCGGAATTCCATACGAATTCCGCACCACTGTTGTTCCCGGTCTCCATGACTTAGATAGAATCGAAGAAATAGGCAAATGGCTCGAGGGTGCAGAACTCTACATAATTCAGCCATTTTCTCCAGACGGAGGAACTCTGGATAAATCATATTCAATCAAGAAACCTTTTGATGATAAATCACTTCACGCATTTGTAAATGCTGCAAAACCCTATTTCAAAAAAGTAGAACTAAGGGAATACTACTAACGCCCATTCCTTAACTTCATCGAAAGCCTGGCCATTCTCAATAATGCTGAGTTTGCCTGTTCTATTGAATATGCCGCATCAACAAAAATAGTGCTTGTATATGAAGAAAGCTCTTTATCCGCCATCCTCTTCATATGATTCCGGTATGCTTTTTGGGTGAGCTTTTCGATTTTCGCCCTTTTATTTACAAGTGATCTGTAAGTCCCTTTATTCATGTTCCAGCCCATTTCTATAACTTTATCTATAATCACGTCAAATCCTTTTTTTATCTCGTCTAGCTCATGCACTGCTTCAGGAATCAGATGCTCTCCCCTGTCATCCAACTTCACCGCAAGCCTTGCAAATGCCTTGCTCAAATCTCCCAGCTGTTCTACTTTGTTTGAGAGTCTTGCAAGTATGATTATGTCTTCGGACTGTTCTGGAGTAAGCTCCCTTTCCGAAAGGTCCACGAGTACACTGGATATCTTCTCCTCAAGGAGATTATTGAGTGTTTCTAGCTTGTTCACTTTCGCCATCTTATCCGCTTTTGCAGCTCTCACCATTCCATATGAAAGGTAGAATGACTCTTTTACAAGCCCTATTTGTCTATTGAGCTCTTTTTTCACAGCAAGGATAGCACTATCTGTTTTTGCAGGTATCTCTTCCAAGTACTGTGTTTTGAAAAGCAATTCTTTTTCTTTCCCTGACACAAGCCTTTCCGTTAGCTGGATTGCCGGCTTGAGCAGCAGCAGGAACACAACTGCAGTAGTTAGATTGAATAGAGTATGTGCATTCGCAATCATGTGCCCTCCAGTCCCTCCTAACCCTTCAACAAACCCAGTAAAAGGAATAAGGAACGGAATGAACACAAGAACTCCGCAAATATTGAAAATCGCATGAGCAACCGCAGTTCTCTTTGCAAACAGATCCATTCTCCAAGCTGACAGAATCGCAGTTGAAGTTGTCCCTATATTTGCTCCCATGATTATGGGTATCGCTGCCCCAACTCCCAATAGCCCCTCAGTTCCAAGCACAACAACAATTCCTGTGGTTGCAGAGCTTGATTGAAGTATCACAGTGAGAACCGCTCCTGCCATAATCCCAATTAATGGATTATCCAGGTTTGCCATCCACCCCAGCACCCCAGGGTCACCTTTGAATGGTTCCACTGCCTCTGAAAGGAAATTAATCGCAAGGAAAAGGAACCCAAAATAGAATATTGTCTTTCCCAGAAACTTGAACCTAGACCCAGCAACACTGATGATAAACCCGATTATGATGAATATCGGAGCAAGCGCAGCGAAGTTGAACGCAATCAATTGCGCGGTCACGGTCGTTCCCAAATTTGCTCCTGCAATAACCCCAAGGCTCTGAGCAAACGAAATTATCCCCGCATTAACTAACCCAACTGCAATTACAGTGGTTGCCGTGCTGGATTGAATTGCAGCAGTGGTAACCGCACCAACAACCCCACCCATCCACCTATTCTTTGTAAGGCTCTGGAGCGCACCCCTCATGCGGTCGCTTGCAATTCTCTGGAGCTCTCTGCTCAGGTGCTCTACACCATAGAGAAAAAGCACTATCGCAGCAATCAGCCCCACAAACGGCTCGAATTCCATCGAAAGGTTATTTCCAATCAGCCTTTTATTCTTTGCTCCGTTACACTGATTTGGTGAAATCTAATGAAAAACTATGTTCTTTTCCTATTGGCATCTGCCCTCCTTCTTTCAGGCTGCATTAGCCAGGACTCCCCCCTGATCGAACCTCCCTCTGCAGATTCTGAAATCAACAGTTTTGATGAATGCGCAGCAGCAGGCTATCCAATAATGGAATCCTACCCAGAACAATGTGCAGTTCCAGAGGGGAATACATTCACTAGGACTCTTTCCGATGAAGAATGCCAGAATGCGGATATAGATTTCTGCTTTGCAAGCTGCCAAGTATGCCCTCCCTGCCCCGAATGCAGTTCATTAAGCTGCAGGAGCGAGGAATTCTGCGCAAGCATGGGTTTCAGCAAAGAATGGTCAGAATCAATCAAGCCCTAGCTGACCCCCTTTTATTTCTTA
>JAUWMC010000066.1 GCA_030613375.1 Microcaldota archaeon | reverse complement strand
ATTGGAATCAGAATTCAGCATAATGAGTTTTCCTACGCTTCCATCTTTCCCATATGCAGCAGCCTGAATAAGTGCAGTATTCATGTTTCTGTCCCTGGAGTCCCCCTTAACCCCTTCTTTGCTTACAAACCACTCAATGAGCCTTCTTTCCCCCAGTGCAGCTACCTGCTGGAATGCAAGTATTTTTCTTGGAACCCTAACGCTCATTGCACGCTGTTTCTTGGGTTTCCTTGCTTTGGCTGCCTGTTCCATAACTATCACACAATTATTGATTTTAGGCAACTTAATATTTAAAAACCAGACTATTTTCCGTTTCCGCCTAGAATATTCCTGAGCCAGGCCATCAGACCCTCTTCTTCCTCTTCATCTTTTGCCTTCTTCCCCCTGAGCCTTTTCTTTCTTTTTTCGTTTATTGCCTTTGCTTGTGCGTATGCCTTGCTCATTCTTCTGCTTTCTTCTTCATGCACTTCAGTTCCCATGGTTAGGTATTTCCTCTTTGCATTAACCGTGCAATCGTGCCTCCCAGGCAACCGGTGGCCGATACAGTAGTTATTTCCGCAGAGTTTGCATTGGTGCATTAGGTTTGGGGACCTTTCCCTCAGACAATGTGCGCACGTTATTTTTTGCATGGAAACACCTAGCTATTACTTTGGCACAAAATAAGCAGTTTGCCTAAGAAGGGTATAAGTGATTCTTCTTTTAAACCCTTGTGTCCTTTTTCACAGAACAAAATTAGGGAAAACGCCGGGGGAGGAGGAAGGTTCCAGGTGCACCAGGCTTAAAATTATTGCCTTTGAGGTAGGGACATGGCCAGAAGAAAGAGTGGAGGTAGGAAACTCAAATGCCCCAAATGCGGTAAATCAGTGAAGAAGGATGAGTTCTGTTCCCACTGTGGGGGTAAGCTGGAGTCAGCTTCTCCAAAGGCTGCAAGCACGCTTCTGCCTAATAATATACCACCAATTTTGATAGTACTGGTCTTCGCCTTCATTGTAGCACTCGGGTTAGCTTACTTGGCTTTCACAGGTTATTTTCAGACTGAGACCCAGTTATCTGCATCGTTTGAGCTCTCGGATGCTGCATGTGGGGAGGAGGTCACATATCTTATCGAGCTTAAGGATGACAGGGGACAACCTCTGGAGAGACAACCTGTAAGTATTCATGCGGATGAAGTGTTGTTGGAGACGCTTATTACGGACCAGAATGGCAGGATCTCTTCCACCCGGGACGTGACCCCAGAATGGTGTGGGGAGGAGGTTACTTTTACTGTATTTTATGAAGGAGATCCCTTCCATGGTCCGGTACATGCTGAATCAATCCAAAAAATAATGATTCCAACAGAGATAACCCTGGTTGTTCCATCCGAAGCTGTTGCGAATGAGGAGTTTGTAATTACAGCCACATTAACAAATGCAGTTGATGGAACTGCGCTCAGGAGCAGGAGCGTGGTATTCTCTGTGGACTCTCAAATCATTACAGAAACAACAGATACACAAGGAAAGGCAGCTCCCAACATAGTACTCACTGAGACTGGAACAGAGAAAATCAGTGTTGAGTTTACAGGGGATTCATCTTACGTTTCTTCAGAAAGTTTAAGCGAAACCATCACGATTGTGCCTCAGACTTGCGAAGATGGGACTGTTGTAGGAGAATGTTCAACCAAAACCACAAGCTACTATTGTGAAGAAGGGAAAACGCTTGTGTTTGATTGTGAACGCTGTGGCTGTTTACCAGAATTCGTATGTTATGAATCGGAGTGCATAACAGAAGCCGCAAGAAAAGAGCGCCTTGTTCAGAAACTGCTTGACCAGATAGTTTATGTTGAACACAGTTTTGGGTCAGGGTCGGGAATTATTCTTGAACACAGGTCAGGGGAGACCATAATCCTAACAAACAGACATGTTGTTGAGGGGGCAGATAGCGTTTATGACCTTACAATCACAACAAATGATGACGTTACTGTGCACGCAGATGATGTGAAAGTCGCTCCAAATGGAATGGATTTGGCAGTGATATATGTGTCTGGACAGAAAGGTGAGGTTGCTGACATTGTGTCCTCAGATTATGGCAAAGGGGCAGAAGTTCTCGCACTCGGTTCCCCACTTGGCCTTCAGGGAAGTGTTGCTGAAGGGATAGTATCCAATTTCATGCAGGATTACACCGACTCTTATTACATGTATAATGCAATCCAGACGGATGCTGCTGTTAACCCAGGTAATAGTGGGGGGGGTCTTTTCCTAAAAACTACTGGAGAGCTCATTGGAGTGAATACCTTTATTCTAACTGAGACTGAGGGCCTCAACTTTGCGATTGATATATCTGAATTAGATGAAATTACAAGTTATTCAGCGTGGCAGACATTCACTCCGGTCCCCAAGTGTGACGATGGAACACCCTATGGTTCTTGCTCATCTTCATACATTGGAGCTTACTGTTCCAATGGCAACTTGATTAATAATTGCCAATGGTGTGGTTGTCCAGATGACTATCCATATTGCCAAACTGAAGGATATGATGCGGGAATATGTTTCACCTGTGGTCCTGGTTATGAGGGATACGGAGATGGGGGCTGCTGCAGAACTGGATATGATTATTATGGAGATGGGGTTTGTTGTCCACCAGGATATACTGCATTTGAAGATGGTGCATGTTGCCCTCCAGGTTATTATTCTGGGGGAGATGGATATTGTTATCCTTACTGAGGTAAAACTATGAAAAAACCTGGATTGTCCTTGGTTTGATATTGCTTCTTTCTTAACACGGGAAATGTGCCAGGTTATTTTCTTATCCTGGTTGTATATGTCTACTTTCATATTTACACCCATCTTGTAACCCCCTTTAAATAGAAGTGTGATGGGCGTTGCTCATTCAATGAATCACGCCGGGGGAGGGATTTGAACCCACGAATCCTTGCGGAAAACAGATTAGCAGTCTGCCGCCCTACCGGACTAGGCGACCCCAGCAAATGAATATCTATTTACTATCCCAAAACCTAATTAAAGCTTCTCAGGAATCCGCCGAGGATTCCAAGAAGGATAAATGCAGGAAAGCAAACTCCCTCAAGCTTTTCAGTGCTGAATAAATCCTCACTGGATTCGGGTGCAGGCCCATCTGCATAAACACAAGAATGGGAAACACACCTCTCAAAAGAAAGATAACCTCCAACGCAAAGCTGAATATTTACAGAATGTGTGTGCTGTTCTAAAGGAAGGGGATAGGCAATGGTCATCATTCCCTGTTCTCCAGGTTCAATATTCTTGGAATAATCATCTCCGATGTGGAAGTTGCTGGAAACCCCTCCATCATTTACAAAATAAACATCGTAAAACACCTGGTCAAATTGGCGGTGGCCTTCACAGGAAACAATGCGTGGCTGGGGAGAATCCTGCTGTCCGGTTACAATGCAGAAAGAAAGGGAAAGCAAAACTAAAACGAAAAGCAAATTTTTCATATGGACTTGCGGGGAATCGAACCCCGAGTCTCTGCCATGCGAAGGCAGTGTCATACCGTTAGACTACAAGCCCGTTGGTTTAATCTGGCCAGTCAATAGCCATTCATGATATTTGTTGAGGTTTCTTGGGTTGCTACTGCCTATTTTCTTAAACCATTTTTTAAAATTATTGCAACCGCGTACAACTACAGTATCCCCATGGATGTATGCAGGAATGCCTTGTTCCCTCAGTATCATTTTAATCTGTTTCCTCAACTTCCCGCTTATTGTCCATATGAAAATGTAAGGATATTTGTATCCTTCATCTTTTCTTGCGGCAACGCAGCCATCAGTGTCAAGTAACCCCCTGATCAGGTGATTAATTTTTTCATTGGGCAAGGACATAATGCTTTGGGGGATTTGCAATCCCTTTCCCTTCTTCCCAATTGGAAACCCCTGCTTTATCAGCCAACTGGAAACGTGGGATGCGCAGGACACCAAATCCACTACATTCGCACCCCTTCTTTTTCTGACATTTACGTTGGTTTTGAATAGCCTGTTCAGCATTGGCGCCAGGATTCCATTGAGGTATTCCCTATCCTTCATAGCGTTTCCAGTAATCCGCACTTCAGTCCTATGTCTGTTTCCTGGGCCAATGAGATATCTGGATACGCAGCCATCTCCCATCACAGCCCCATAAAATTCAAGCGCTTCTGGATTAGAGAGATCTATGGTTTCAGTATCCGGAAACTTGCTTGTTATGTGGCTCCTTGCTTTCTGCATGCGCTTTTTCATTTCCTGTTTTGTTAATCCTTTGATGACGTTTGTCCCGCCCAAGACACTCCCCCAATTGCGATCGAGGCCTTTTCCTTCCTTCAGAAAATTTTCAATCTCCGGCTCAATAGCACACAGCTTATGGAAGAAGGAGAGCGGCATCGTGCAGTTTCCTGTTCTCCAATTCTTGATTGCCCTGGGTTTTGAACCAGTCCTACCAGAAAGCTCCTCTAAACTGAGGTCAAGCTGGGAGAATATTAAATCTAGGGTTTTCCTGTCAAACTGCACTCTGTCGCCCATAACCAACTATTTCAGTAAAGATATTTATTTCTTACTACTGAGCTACAAGCCCGACACCTTGAAGTGCACGTGAAGTGGCACAAGCGCTTCAATGTGGCGTATGACAGGGTAAAAACAAAGAACTAATTGATAACAACTAGCGGAGTTACTCCCTTCTCGATTTCCTCTTTAGCTACGTTTATGAAGGTAATCTCAGGGTTTACTTTTATTAGCGGGGGCGCACCTAAAGAAAGCTGGAGCGCACGGGCACCTACGATTCTTGCAAGTTCAAATGCGTTTAGATTTTTCAAGAAGATC
>JAUWMC010000078.1 GCA_030613375.1 Microcaldota archaeon | reverse complement strand
ACACCTTCCTTTGATATTAAGAACAATTACGCCAAGATTAATGGGGAGTATCACAGAGTTATCAGGGTTGCGGGATACCCAAGAAAAGTTGAAGATGGTTGGCTCCAGTCATTTTTATCCAAAAATGAAGGATATGATATTTCTATGCATTTGGAACCATCCACAATAAGGCATATGCTTGTTTATCTGCACAACCAGATAATACAGCAAACTTCTGATCTAATGGCAAGCACCATGAAAGGGACGCCTAACCCGGCACTGGAGATCAAAAAAGCAGATACTATGCGTGTTTATGATACACTTTACAAAGGAGAAGAGAAATTGTTCTATGTTTCTCTATACATAGACAACAAAGAGGAAAATCTGGAAGAACTCGACCTGTTGACGGAGAAATGCAAGGCAAACCTCCACTCTCTTATGATGGTTCCTTCCCCAGTGAAGTGGAGGACTGCTGATGCCATAAAATCAACTATTCCTTTGGCCAGGGATAAGCTGGAGAGTAAAAGGGAGTTTCTTACTAATTCTCTCAAGGCCACATTCCCTTTTATTTCCCCAGTTAATTCGAACGAGAAGGGAGTTCTGTTCGCACACGAGACAGACACTCTGAATCCAATATTTCTGGACTTTGAAAACATGAGCAACAAGCACTTTTTTTTAATTGGAATAAGCGGGTCTGGGAAGAGTTATACTTCAAAATACCTCTTAATGCAGCAATTGTTCAAGGAAGAAACCAAAACATATATTCTTGACCCTAGCGGGGAATATTTGGGGCTGTGTAGGCAATTAAATGGCCAGGTAATAGAGTTATCAAGAACCTCGGATTCTGTAATAAACCTGTTTGATTTAAGCGGAGATGATTATGGAAACAAGATGTTGAGCCTTATTTCTGCGTTTGATATCTTGTGCGGTGGGATTACGGAAAGCCAAAAATCCGTTCTGAATAAGGCTCTGAAACAGGTTTACAGGAAAAAAGGCATACTGCACAATGATTCTTCCACATGGGGGCGGAAATGCCCTACTTTCAGCGATCTGAAGGTGGTTTTGGACGAAATGCACGAGCACGTAGTGACGAAGAAGGATTACCTCCAGGATCCCAGTGTGGAAGCACTTCTGAATAGGGTTGAGATGTATTGTAAGGGGGGCATATTCGGATTTTTGGACAATCAGACAAAGATAGATGTCCAGAATGTCCTTACATGCTTTGATTTGAGCAGCCTGCCTGCTGCGGTTAGGCCCCTCTGCATGTTCATGGTTTTGGACTTGATACGGAAAGAGATTAAGAAAGACCTGAAAGCTAAACTGGTTTTGATAGATGAAGGTTGGGCGCTGCTAAAGAGCAGAGAAGCGGGAAACTACATCCTGGAGTTTGTCAAGACGTCTAGGAAATACAATACGGGCATTGGATTTGTGACTCAGGAAATCGAGGATTTGCTTAATAGCCAAACGGGAAGAACCATATTGAATACTGCTTCGAGCAAGATGCTGATGAGGCAGAATCCAAGCAATATTAAGCTTATTTCTAAGGTTTTGAATCTGGATAATGGGATTGAGAATTATTTGCTTACTGCCCAAAAAGGGCATGGGCTTGTTATTAGCGAGAAAGGAGAGCATAAGTTCTCTGTTTCTGTGTCTCCAAAGATACATGCTCTGATAACTACTGATCCTAAAGATGCCCTAAAACCAAAGAAAGAGAAGAAAACAGGGGAGAAAGCTTCTAAGAAAGAAGAAAAGGAGCTGGACAATGGTTTGTATCTAAAGAGTGAACTAACAGAGGATGAGGTTCTTTATCTTTTGGAAAAAGGATATCGGCAACACAGAGCCAGGTTGGGGACGAGCGGAGGTGCATCCAACTATCTAGTTAAGGTAAGGGGCCATGAGAGCGTGGAGCATGCCTATCTGGTGTGGAGCACATACAATGAGCTCAAGAAGAAGTTTGAGGTGGTTGAATTCCCCGCTACTGTGGGGGCAGATGTGGTTGCCCGGGTCAGCAAGAATATGACTGTGTGTTTTGAAATAGAGACTGGAAGCAATCTGGAGAAATTGGGGGTTGAAAGAGTAAAGCAGAAGTTTGACAGGTTGAAATATCACTACAATGATATATACATCGTTGTTAGTGATTGGACACTAAAAAGAAGATATTCCAACTTCGGAAAAGCGATTACAAGAAACGAAATAGGGCAGACAATAGAAAACCTGCCACGAGAGTATAATTCCTGATTTATTAAACTGCTAAAATTGCAAGAACTAGGGGGTTGATTCTTTGATTTAAGGCAAAAATAAGACAAAGAATTTGCCTAATAAAACAGCAAAAAGATTAGACAAAACTTAAGACAAATGGTCTTACTGGTTTAGTGCTGAGAAACTGGAGCTCTGAATACTGTATTAACACATGCTCCTGGAGAGGAGTTTAAGTTATGCGATAGTTTTGAAACTATCGCTGTTTAGCCAGGTTTTAATCCTATTTGGGACTACCAACCTAGGTAGACCATAAATGCAAGGTCCGTCTTCACTCCATTATCTTTAGCCATTTTTACAAATATGCCCGGATTCGCATCAAACTGCTTAATCACTTCAGGTCCTGTCATAATTGAAAACGCATGACCAGTACTCACACCGGCATGTCTGGCTATTTCTACAAAGGCATCCTTGTGCTTATTAAATAACTCAATAACTTCAGGGTTATCAAAAACTGATAATGCATAACCTGCCTTCTTCCCTGCGGCGTTGGCTATTAGTGTAATAGCACTAGCATGTTTGGCAAACAACTCTGCACCTTTGCTCCCTTCAAAAGCCATAAGTGCATAGCCCGCATTAGCCCCTGCAGCCCGTATTACGTCCAGAGCCAAATCCTCATTTGCATCAATTGCCCCCATGTTTTCCGGCCCCTCAAACACGCTGGCAGTACCCCTCTTTGCAGCGTTGGCTATACGTACAAACTTGCCTGGATCCTCCTTAAACCGATTATAGTTTGTCTCTGAATTCAAAGACCAAAGCGCATAACTGCAGTGCACATCAGATGCCCTGATAATCCCCATAACAGCCTGGGTGTATTTTTCAAACAGTTCCCTGATTCTTGCTCCCCTGATGTTTGATCCCGCGATTCTTGATCCTCTGCGTATTGCTCCCCCGAATGCGTTAAATGTCTGACCTGTGTTTATCCTGGCGATTCTGGATATTTCCACAAATTCTTTGGTGTATCTGACAAACATCTTGCCGACTTCTTCTCTTTGAAGAGCCTTGCATGCAACTACATAATCCTTTCCGGCAAGCATATAATCATTTTCCTCTTTGCTAAGCTTAGATTCAGGATGAGACCATTCCGTGGTATTTTTCTTAATTTCAGCAAGCGCCGCTTTTATCTCCTGCAGTTTTTGCGCGGGATTTTTCGAACGCCCGATTTCTTTTATGGCTGCAGGATGAAGAGTCATGTTCCCGCACATTTTTATTCCCCTAGAAGAGGACACCTCCATGTTCGGTTTGAGTTGTTCTGTTTCCCCTACAGGAGTTTTTCCGAGAGTTGTGTTCTTTTCACCTGCTTCTGAATGCATGGGCAACATAGATATGATGCTGACAAAGACCAAAGGAACTAAAACAGCTGCTGCCCCACCTGCCATTTCCAAAGAACGGGTCGTAGTCCTGTCCATAGTAGAGTTAGTTACCTCATCCTCCAAACTGGATCTGATTGGTTTTGCTGAAGTGCGTACACTATGTATTTGACGCCAGCGCATCTCTCTGTTAGTTGGTAATCGAACTGTAGTTACTTTTCCAGATGTTCTGGAGGAAGCAATATGCCTGTTAGGTTGCATTGTAACATGTTT
>JAUWMC010000059.1 GCA_030613375.1 Microcaldota archaeon | reverse complement strand
CAAGACCCGGAAACCGGGGAATGGTATACTGCAGATTATCCTGCAGGCTCAATAATCACTTACGATAAATCAACCGGAGAGCTCTCCTATACTGAAGGGACCGGCCAAACCCTAACCAGTGAATACAATGCACTTGGTTCGGATGCCTCCAACCTTATTTCCAGCTATGGGGGAGCAACTTCCTCATTTGATTCGGGGGAAGACTGCTGCGCCCCAGCATTCATTTTGCTAGCAGCTCTTCTGTTTGCAGGGAGGAAGTGATTCTTTGGATTTAGACAAGATTTTGGTAACAAGGGTTAGGCAGGCAAGCGGATCCTTTATTGGGAAGCGAGTTCTTGCGCTTACTGAAAGAATAGGAGGGCCTTCAGCTGCAGCCGCACTCAACATCGTTTTTACTGGAATCCTAGGATTCATAATCACCTTCCCCATATATGAGGTAGGGGGATTCTGGCTCGCTCTCCCAACCGGTGCATTCACATTAATTCTTCTTCTTTTCCTTTCCATAAGCATCCTCTCCCACCATACTCATATTGGGAGAAAGTACGCGCGCGGCCTCCTCGTATTTGCAATTCTCTTCTCCCTTCCTTTTGGGCTTTTGAGCCTCCCCCTCCTGCACGAGCTCTCCAAAAATCACAAGGAATAAAACCCTTCCCTGATTATTCCTTTCAATGAGGAAGCTAGATATTACCGTACTCAAGCAGGATGGAGCCAAGGAAAAATTCAATCCCGCAAAAGTAAGGAGGGCTCTCCGCAGGAGTGGCCTTACTACAAGGGAAGCGGATACTGCATTGAATCTTCTTTATCCTCATCTCAAAGATGGGATAACCACCCGCCAGATTTACTCCAAACTCTACTCAATAGTCCGAAGCATCCGCCCGGAAAAGAAATACCGCTTCAACCTGAAGCGTGCGTTCCAGCTTTTGGGTCCTGCGGGCTATGATTTTGAGGATTACACTGCAAAGCTTTTCCAGTGCTTCGGGTACAAAACAGAACTCCGTGAAATTCCCACAGGAAAATGCGTTACCCATGAAATCGATGTAATTGCCCGCAAAGGAAAAGAAAAATTGATGGTGGAGTGCAAATTCCGCAATGAGCCTGGAGCAAAATGCCGCATCCAAACTGCCCTGTATATCTATGCACGTTTTCTCGACCTTGTAGCAGGAGCAACGCTCCGCTCCAGACGTCCTTTTACAAAACCTTGTCTTGTAACCAACGCTAAATTCTCTTCAGATGCGCGGGAATATTCAAGATGCATGGGCATGCGCTTAATTGGATGGAGATTCCCTACTCAGGGAAGCCTGGAAGTGCTCGCAGATAGTACCAAATGTTATCCAGTAAGCGTAATCAACATGAAGCAGCACACTCTCCGTAAACTTCTCAAGAACAAATTCATAACCGTGCAGGATATCCCAGATGACCCTAAGGTTCTTGTGGATCGTGTAGGCATTTCCCCCACAAACGCAAGAAGAATAGTAAAGGAAGCAAAGGATGCACAAAGTTAGTTCATATGTCTCATTTTTATTTCCCTAATCAATACCTATTTAAACATATATATACACACTAATTATCCAGGTGAAACCATGAATTTTGCAGATCCAATGCCCGCAGATAAAAACAGGCTTACGCTTCTAGTAATAGAGGATAATCTGGAATTTGCAAAAAGCGCTCATGAAGCCTTTTCAGGGGCACATGAGATTATATTTGCATCCGAGCTTGTGAGTGCCCTTACCATAATCAGGAGCAGGAAAGTAGATTTCATCATAAGTGATGTACACTTTCCCTATAGAGAGGGTGAGAAGCCAAAGGAAAACATCCGGGAACTTCTATTTGATGCAATGGAAAGGACCATTCCAATCTGTTTTGTTACTCAGGCAGACCACCATGGACTTACTGAGCTCAATGAAGAAGGATATGTAGCGATTCGTGCCCTGAATATGGATGACCTTGCAGAAAGCCTCTTTGGAATCACCAGAGAAAGAAACAGGGAAAAGAAGCTTTTTAGCCAACTCACTTCGATGAACAGCAAAACCCTTAATGCGAATTCCAAGACCCCTGAAATCTGGTCCCGTGCTTTGGGCATGCTGAGGAATGCATGTGCACAGCCAAGCAAGTCTGTTGCCAGGGCAATAGGTAAAGTTCGTGGATTGGGGCTTACAGTAACCGCAAAGAATGGAATGCCCCAGGTAATCCCGATTCGGAGCAAGAAATAGCCCCCTTTATTTTCCAAAAATATTTCACTGAAACTTTTATAAACCAGCCTTGAGAGTGCAAAAACAAGAGCGATTTTGATGGATATTGACCTTGATGAAATGGAAGAGAAGAAGAAAATGGCTGTAAGCATGTGCATATGCAAGCAGTGCCCCAGCTTCATGGAATGCGGGGAATCCATCGGCTATTGTTTCCCCACAATTGGGAAGAGCAACTGCATTAAGGATGAGAAAGGATGCATTTGCGGCAGTTGCCCTGTAACTACCCAACTTGGCCTCAAGCATGACTATTATTGCACACGTGGTTCTGAGAAGGAACAAAGTGAAAAGTAGGTGGCCTGCACCAGCCCATAATTTTGGCGCATTTTCCCGTTTTGCGATTTTCGCAATGTCCCATGACGAAGGAGCAATATTTTTAAATGAAGTAGCTGATATTCTGCTAAGGTGAAAACCTATGAAGAAAGCACAGGCAGGATTAGATTTCCTGATGACTTACGGATGGGCACTTCTACTTATTGTGTTGATCATTGGAGCTCTCTTTGCACTTGGAATCTTCGATATTGGAAGCTTCCTCGGCAGCAGAGCCTCAGGATTTGCACAGGTAGGGGTATCCGCATGGAGACTTGCTCCGGATGGAACGCTTACAGCGCAGTTTGAGAACCACGTTGGCTCTGATATCCAGATATCTTCAATATCCGCCACATTTGGTACTCAGGTCATGAACTACTCCACTCTATTGGATATGGACAATGGCCAGCGCTCCGGCACAATTACTTTGGGAACCTTCGGGAACCCATCAAGCGCCGGCTCAAGCTACAGTATAGCTCTAGACATGACATATACTGACTTGGCAACCGGATTCGAGTATGGTGATGCAGGAACACTAACAGGGCAGGTATCCTAGATACCTCCTTTTTTTCTCTTTTTATTTCTATTAACATCTATTCTATTTCTTCATTATATTGAGTATTCTTTCCAGCTAATCCCTTTACCCTAATTCACCCTCTGCTTCTTCTAGCTAGCTCCCGCTCTCCCTTAGCTTCTAATTACATCATAAATAGTCCGCCCATTAAGGATTCCAGGAGGAGCTTTGTTAGGAAGAACACTGCAAATGATACAAATATCATAGTTGGTATATATCCAAGCCCTGCGGATTCCCTCCCCTTGGAAATAACTCCTGCAGCCAGGGAACCGAAGAATGCCCCGATAAATATTGCAAATAGCGCAAACCAGAACACCAGTTCAGGGGAGATAACCGTGCTTCCCTGAACAAGGGGGAGGTATGTTGATACGTCCTCAGTAGAGATGGCTATCTCGCTCTTCATCTCAGTTATTACTTCAATAAGCATCGTTGAAACCGCATAGAGCAGTGGAGCCCCTATTGCAGCCGCAGCAAACATGAACAGCATATACACAAGCACGGTTGCAGAAACCTCATTCCTTATTGACGCAAACCTCTTGATGTCCAGGGCAGTATTGTCCAGGAGATCCGCAAGGTTTCCCCCGCTTCTTGCACCCTCCACAATCAGCCTCACTGTTTTTGAAAGCATTTCAGAATTAAACTTCTGGCTCATTTCCATGAACGCTTCAATAAATGGGGTTCCGGTCAGGGTTGCCTTTGCAGCTTTGTCTATTTCCTCTGTTAATGGCCCAAATTCCCTCCTAGTTGAAAGCAATAGTGCTCTGTCAGGGGTAAGCCCGCTTCTTATGTTGCTTGCCATCAGGGTAAGGAAATCTGGAAGCACATCCTCCATCTCTTTAACCCTTTTCCTTGCTTTCTGAATGAGCCCTCCATAAACCATTCCTTCAAAACCAAGAAATATTGCAATTCCCCCTCCCACTGCAGCCACATCTGAAACAGAATAATAAATAAAAGATGCCCCTACAACCGCTAGAACTATTCCAACAATGAGGAATTTAATGAAGAACGCCTGTGCCTTTTCTTCCGTGCCGGAATCGTTCAGCATCATCTGCATCTTTTCAAAGAAGCTCATAGCGCCACCTTCGGTCTTCTGCTTTTGATGAGCCCGATAAACATTATCTGTATTACAACCAGGAATATCAAAATTATTCCGAACGTAACTTCTGTAACCGGTATCTCCACAAACGTGGACATAATCATTATGAAGATCAGGCCCATGGTGGGTGCAAGTATGCAGCTAAACATGTAAAATAGTGCAAGAGGGTTTAGCTGAGACCCGTAATCCCTAATCATAATTCTCTGTTCATCCGAGAGGAACTCCACAATATTCTTCAGCACATTTCCCACGTCCGTGCCAGCCTTATTCGAGTTCGCAAGCTGCCAAAGTACTCTCCTATAATATTTGGATGGGTTCCTTGCAGCACTCTCCTCCAGCGCATCCGTAAGGTTCTTCCCGCTCCTTACTTCCTTTACAATCTGCTTGAATTCCTTGCTTATTTCTCCATAATCCAGATTCTTGTCCCCATATTCTTCGCTCACAGAAACAATCGCATCAAATACATTCACTCCCGCAGTAGTCTGGATCATGAGGTGCCGTGTTGCAAAAAGAAGGTTCCTTTCTATATTTGCAAGCTTCGTATTCATCAGCCACCTGGGGAAAATCACTATGTATATGAAAATGGAAAATGCAATTGCAACGCTTGCAAGGCCTACAATAATTAGTCCATCAACTTCTCCCAGGATTCCCATCCTTCCTGCCCAAATGCCCAGGATTGTTGCCAATGCAACAAAATAGAAAATTGCTGCAAAGATTGCCCCTCCCAGGTACTCCTTTGCATTAAAATCACTTCCAGATCTCTTCAGCTCAGTGTTCAAAGAAGGAAAGAAATTAATCAGTGCAATTGTTGCAGGGTACATGCTTCGTATAATGCCTTTTGCAGGCTTGTACGGAAGTGGCATAAGAGGTATGTTCTGCTTCATTTTTTGCGCACCATTTTCAGAATTGTTGCAGGGTCATCATAATATTTGGAAATTATTTCCCCTACTCCTTCAACAGTTTCCACGTTTTTCTTTACCAACCAGTCTAGGATTTCCCTCTTTTCCCCCAGGTCCTTCTTTATGTCCGCATCACTCATGTTTGTATAAACCTTAAGGGATTTCAAGAGCCTCTTGCTCTTTTCGTGCGGGAGCACCTTGTCTTTTTTCGGGTCCCATTTATAGATTATGTTTGTTTTTACTTCTTCATTCACCATCGGGAGCATCTCCCCAACTTCGAAGATTCTCCTTATCCCCGTTCTCCTATCTCTGTACATTGTTACCAGAAGATGCAGAGATTCCAGCATCACTGCAGGAATATCTATTGGAGGGTGTGTAAGCCTTCTTAGCGTTTCTGAAACGGTTTCTGCGTGCAGAGTTGCATAAACTGAATGTCCTGTGTGCATTGCTTCAAAGAGCACTTCTGCCTCTTCTGCTCTCCTTATCTCTCCTACAATTATTCTATCCGGCCTCATCCTCAATGAGTTCACCAGAAGGTCCAGCATGTCTACTCCTCCCGCTCCTTCGCTTGTAGCTTCCCTAACCACGAGCGGGACCCATTGTAAGTGGGATGGGGCAACAATCTCCCTTGTCTGCTCAATACTCACCATCCTGTGATTTTGCGGGATGAATGCGCTCAGCACATTCAGCAGGCTGGTTTTTCCGGATCCTGTTCCACCT
>JAUWMC010000061.1 GCA_030613375.1 Microcaldota archaeon | reverse complement strand
ATGGTAAAAACAATTCCTGGAATAATCGCCCTTTCATGGGTAATCACAAATATTTTTGACCTGTATACCGATGTCGTTTATACCGTTTTCGTGCTAAGCATATTCCTTCCGCTTGTAAACATATTCATTACGTTTACGTTTGCGAGGGAACTTTCCAAGTTTTTTGGAACAGAAATAAACCTGGCAGCATTTGCAAAACTTATATGAGGAAGATAAATGAAGATGTGGCATATATTGGCCCTGTTTGCAATACTCCTTTCGGGGTGCACTTCAATGGGTATAGCTACGGAGCCCGATGACGGAAATAGGATACTTGCTTCAGACATTTGCCCTTCAGTGTCAGATGCATTTTTCATACCAGAATGGCAGGTACTTGCAATCGCAGCAATGATGGTCTCGGTTGGAATACTTGTAGTTTTATATCTAGTGGGCGTATTTTTCGGGAATGAACAAGGGAAAGCTACAGTGAAACTGGAGCTTTTCGAGCTTTTCACAACAGCATTCATAATATTTATTGTAATCGCACTCTTAGATGCAGCATGCATTGTCCCTGTTGGTGTACTACTTGCACCTGATGAGGTTGCAGACCTTAATCTTTTTGAAGCCGCAGCGCAAATCTTGGATGACTTTTCAGGAAGCCTTGTAATCGTGAGCACAATCCTCCATGGAGTATACATTCACTTGGATTTCCTTACCACGACTACCCTCACACAGCGCCCCCTTGGAATGGGAACTGAATTCCAGCCCACAGCTGGAATAGGGGCAGTAATGAAGCCCGCGTTCATCAATTCCCTCCAGATGATCTCAGTTGCATTCATAATAGTAAGGGCTCAGCTGGCAATTCTGGATTTCGTAACCTTTGCGATGCTCAAGTTTTACCTTCCAATTGGAATAATCTTGCGCTCATTTACGCCTACGCGAAAGATTGGGGGAACCCTGATAGGCCTCACCCTGGGATTTGTACTTGTTTACCCTTACCTCATAATTATCAACGGGCTTACAATCTATGATATGGATCCTTTCTACATAGATACATATCTAGGTCACCTTGAAGGCATGCTTAGCGCTGCCTGGGAGCCCTTCACCGAGTTCCAGGGAGGTGCACTTTCCCTTACAGGCACCTTGGACATCCTCACAATGATTAAGCTGTTCATAAGTGGCCTGTTTGGCTCCTTGTTGGGAATTTATCTTTCCCTAACCCTGCGCACTGCAGCGGTAGCTTTCATGATAGGAATTTTCTTCCCTGCATTAAACATGCTTATACTTGTAACTGTGATACGGTATCTCACCAAAGCATTTGGTGAAGAAATTGATGTGAGCAACCTTTCGAGGATGATATGATGGAAGATTGGGAATTGATTTCGATTATCGCGGTGATGTTGTCTTCTTTGATATCAGCAATAATGATAATGGTGTCTCGCATGTTTTCGCTCCCGACCTTGGAGCAGTGGGCAAAAGCAGAACTCGTATTCTCATTCTCCACAGTTATCCTATTGATGTTCCTTATTTTCGTAATTGGATTCATAGAACCCCTTCTTATGCAGATAGTTCAGGCAATGACTGAATTCAATTTTGGCCAATATTATGGATATGTTCCAGATCTAACTCCAAGCGGGGAGCCGGTACTTATGGATTATTCCCTCGCCTATATGAATTCGGTTTTTCTGTGCATAAAGGACATATTCAAGCTCTTGCTAAAGCTTAATTTTCCTCTCGAGCTAGCATCTTCTCTTTCAGTAGATGTATTCATGTTCGACCTTATAACCGGATGGGCATTCAAGGGCCCTGTCCAGACGATCCGAAACATCACTAATTACATGACCTTCACGCTTTTCATTTACTATATATTTATACACATGATGCGTTTCATGAAGGCAACCGCACTCACAATTTTTATCCCGTTGGGAATAGTGCTAAGGCAATTTCCGCCCACCCGCGGCTCTGGTGCATTTATACTTGCATTCGCAATAGGCTTCTACCTGGTTTTTCCTTTTTCATACATCCTTGTAACAAATGTGGTCCCCCAGACTTTTGCATGCCCAGTACTTCCAGAGTTTGAAGGCCTTGACCAGCTCACAACCCACGGAATAGGAAATCCTGACAAGGCATTTGAAATGATGCTGTGGACCCAGTCCCACCAGAGCGGGTTCATGGCAACCCTGAGTGGTATATCCACCTACATAGGCGGATTTGACATGGATCCTGCAAATGTAATCCCTGACGCCGCAGAATTTACGGGAGGAAGGCTTGCAGGGTTCTCCATAAATCTTTGCTGCCTCCCGTTCCTTGCGCTGATAATTACGATGAGCTTTGTACTTTCCAGCACTAACTTGTTTGGTGCAAATCTTCCAGAAATCGGAAGAGGGTTTATCAAACTAATTTAGAGTAATGGAAATAAAGATTCTTTTCTTTTCCCCTCTTCAATAATTCAATATCATATCCCTCTTCTTCAATCCGCTTTCTCTCTTTCTCAATCTCCCCCTCATTCATATACCTCATCCCATCCTCCCTCTCAACCGCAAACACATTTTCTCCAAGTTTCCCCCGTACAAACTGGTCTTGGGTTTCCAGCTCTCCCCCCAATTCCTTAAGCATAAATCCAAAATTTACATCTACTGTGTATTCCCCTCCATACTTTCGCACGACAGAATCATTCCACATAACGTTTGGACCTTCAAGTTCCAAAAAACCATAATCTAGGATGCTCATCCCCCCTCCCTTTTGCAATTTCTCTTTCCATTTTCCAACCAGTTTAGCAGCGCGCAAATTCAACGGAATCCAGTACTCCTCTGGCATCTTTTTCATATACTCCTGCACTCCCACAGAAACATCTGTTTTTTCCTCAGCGCAAAATTCTCCATTGTTCATCCCTATCTCATATACCTTTTCTCCCTTACGTAAAAACACGCGTGCAGGAACATCATCCAGTATTTCGTTCCCGCGTATCCAGAACGCATCATTCATCTTTCCCACCTCTTCCGCACTAGCGCAAACCTTTTCTATTGCAAAATCCCCAAGTTTCCCTTCAGCTTCATCAAGTAGTTTACTGCTCATGTCCCACAGAACATAAACCACATTCTTTGCAATAGTTGAATCCATCTGTTTCAATCCCTGTAAAAAATTAAGCGCAAACTTTCCGTCCCCAACCCCTACCTCATAAACCTTCAATTCTCCAACACCCTCAGATTTTTGCGCCCGCTCAAGAAACTCAATTGCGCAAGCTTTTCCTAGCTTCCTGCACCCTGCAAATGTCTTGAAATCTGAATATATGTGTTTTCCCCGTTCAGAATAATACTCGACATTCGCACGCTCCATAAGCTTTGCAATATTTTCCATGTGCTCATTTTCTGGTCCGAAACAAATAATAACCATATTCTTGATATATCTTTATGGAGCAGTTTATTCTGGATACCAGCCTCTTCGTAAATCCTGCATGCAGGAAGCAGTTCGGAAAAACTCCTGAAACTGCAGTTACGGGGTTCATAAAAAAAGCAAAAACCAAGAAATCCAAAGCAGAGTTCTACATGCCCCCACTCGTATTCAAGGAACTTTCCCATTTTGCGGAAAAAGGAGCCTCAAAACTTTCCACAATCGTAAGGAAGCGCGCTCCAAACCTCTATGGAATTTACATTCCCGCTCCCATATTATACTCATTTATAGAAGATGTGCGCCACCGCATAAACAAAGGCCTTCGGGTTGCTGAAGAGTTTGCCCAGGATAACCAGCCCGACAATAAGATAAAGCTCAACAAACTTCGCGCCAAGTACCGGGAAGCAATGCGCAAAGGAATGGTGGATTCCCGTGAAGATTTAGAAATAATCCTTCTTGCTTACGAATTAGGCGCAATAATAGTCACTTCGGATGAAGGAATGATTGAGATGGCTAACAAGATAGGGGTACAATGGATAGAAGCAGAGAGGTTCGGCGCTCTCTTGAATGCACTTTAGCCCACATTTAAAAACATTTCTCTAACTAACTTCCCAACCAGTGATTTTATGGCGACTAGAACTATTCATAAAAGACAGCCTTTGGCAAAAAGGAGCAAAACGCTCAGGCAACTTGGCAGTATTTCCTCTCTTCGTGCCAAGCCCAGGTGGAAGAAGTATATTACCTTTGGGGCGATTGCAGAAGAAATTGGGAAAAAGGATGCAGCTTCCAGATGGAGGAAAAAAGCATATGGTTCTGCACTTGACCATGGAGAATATATGTATGCAGAAACAATTGCAGGCCTTTATCTGGACACAAGAGCAGAACATGTTGCACGCTCACTTGCAACACTGAGCGAAACTCTTTCCAGCGGAAGGGTCAATGGAAACGTCCCCGGCCTCATTACTCTTGCAATCATGGCGGGGGCACCAAGAGAGTTGGTTGCATGGGAATTGAGCAGTGTAAGGAAGTCTTCCCCGGAGTTAACTTTTTTTGCCTGGGTGAACAATCGCTCGCTGTATAGCAGAATCCTCTAATCAGTTTGTCCGTAACCTTCAATTGCCCGGCGCACCCGCCGGCTCCCTTTTTTGTAAATTTTCCTGAATTTAATTCTTATTCCCCCTTTTTCCCTTTTTTCTGAATCCACTTCAATCATTACTTCAGAAGACATGTGCTCCAGCACTTTCTCCCAGGTTTTCTTCTTCTTTACAATAATCTCAAATTTCTCGCTTACTTCCCCATCATCAGTTACTATGGAATACAAATTTTTGTGCAATGCTTCCCCCATGCGTGCATCGTACTTCTTTTTGTTTAGTCCAAGCTCGGAAATGGAGATCGCACTTCTGAACACCCTTTGTTTCATGAACCCCGTAGGCATATCAAAAATCATATGGGAATTTTCTGCAAGGTCTCTTATCTCTGAAGAAGGAACAATATATTTGAGCACTTTTCTTGGAAGGTGTTGTTTCATTACAATCCCTTCCCCCCCTCGTTTATCTACTGAAACTGCAATCCGCTTAAGTTCTTTAATGTTGGATTTTTTTATCTTTCCAAAGAACGGAATGCAACCTAATCCATACTCTCCACAAAGCTTTTTTCTGTAATCCGGGCCCAGGAACCTGGTTTTTCCGTTTCCTAAATCAAAAATATAGTATTTTACATCAAACTTCTTGTTAGGTTCTGTATATGGAGTATTCCCAATCATTTCCATATATATCACTTGGGAAGGATGGTCTCTGAAGAATGCATGTATCCTCTCATCTGCAGAAACCTTTTCGGTTGCAAAATAATCCAAAAATCCCCCTCTTGAAATAGCATAAATTTTCCCCCCTTCCTTCAAAACCCTCAAATTAAACCCATCTATTTTTTCCTCTACCCAAACATCTCCTGCATGCAGGTTTCTGTTAACTCCCTCGGAAAGTGAAAAAATCCTCATTATTTTTGGGTAACCATACACTACTCTTTTTCCTATAACTACTGTGCCTCGCGGGATGCTTCCCAATTTCTCTGAAAAGCGGTACACTCCATCTCTCTGCTCAATCCTTCCTTTGCGGATTGCACCAAGAATCTTTTTTCTAAGGTTCGCTCTAAGTTCCTTCATCTTCATCAACCGTTTCCTGGATTTCCGTTTTCCTTTTCCTCGCTTCTTCTACCTGATCCCCCAGTTTCCTCTTTTTTGCAGCTTCCTCCTTTACTTCCTCACTCAACTCCTCCACCTCTTCATCCTCGGGCTCCTTCTTCCCCCCTCCAGTCATCATCACCCCGAAGGTGGTTATGACTAT
>JAUWMC010000040.1 GCA_030613375.1 Microcaldota archaeon | reverse complement strand
CTGGTAAACCTCAGGGTAGGAAAGCCCATCCTTGACCTTGGGGTGATAATGCCCATATGTTTTCACGAACTCTTCACCGAACATACGTGGGGGAACAACAGTAACGTCATATCTGAGGTTTTCGTACTTGTAAACTTCACGGTACATGTAATATGCAATTCCATCCGGGCCTGATTTCTTTGGGTCCATAATAACTTCAAAAAGCTGGGAAACCGAACGTGTTGAATATTCAAATGGCTGACCATCCTTCTGTAGAATTCTTCCAATTAGCTCGAGCCTAAACGGTTTTTCGTAAAAAAGCAAGTTTACTCCGCCTCCTTCTTGGTTGGCTCTGCATCTCCTTTGTGCTTTCCAAATTCAACCCTGCGATCAAGCTTATGCGTAACAACTAGTTTTTCTTTCTTGAGTTTAGTAAGTATTATCCTAAGGAAAACAACAAATTCCTGTCTATCTGCACGATATTTCTTGAGCTTGCCATCCATTTCTTCCATCAGCTTGTTCAAGCGCACATAAAACTTGGAGCTAAAATGCTTCATGCGATCAGGATCGTTCATTGTTTCATAGAGAACCTGCTTGATTACCTGCATCTTTTTCTCAAGTTGCCTTGCATCTTCATCCTCGTGTTCTATCTTTATTTCTAGGTCCCTTGCAATGAGTGCGATTTCTTCCCAGCTCTTGTCCCCAACCTTCTTGAGGAGATCTTTGTGAATATCCATCCGAAGTATATTCAATGGAAAAGCATTAAAATTTACATTCCAAAAGAAAACTATGCTGCGACCCCTCCAGGAGTTCATTAACAAACATTTTACAGAGCTTACCAAAGAAGAGAAGGACGAGGTAATAAGTAGTCTTAGGAAAGGTGCATACCCCTCAAATGACTTCTATTTGATGACTGGGCTGGCAGCAGTTATTGCAACCCTGGGCATACTTACTGGAAATACTGTAGTAGTGATTGGGGCGATGGTTGTTGCTCCTTTGATGCTGCCTGTGCTCTCGTTCTCTATGGCAGGGGTCAAAGGAGACCTTGCGATGTTCAACCGCTCCATAAGAGGAGAGGTTAAAGGAGCAATCCTTGCAATCCTAATTGCGATAGTTGTTTCATATCTAATGCCTATATACGACCTGAATGCAGAATTCCTGTTGAGAACACAACCTACTTTATTAGACCTGGGAATTGCGTTTGCAAGCGGTCTTGCGGGAGCATACGCAATAGCTAAAAGACTAGATTACACACTCCCAGGAATTGCTGTATCCGTAGCATTGATACCTCCACTCTGTGTCGTAGGAATATCTATAGGACTGCGCTTGGGGCTTGAGTTCACCTTTGGGGCATTGCTGCTCTTCATTTCCAACATAATTGCAGTAAACCTGGCAGGATACATTGTTTTCTGGGTGGTGGGACTAGGACCGACCTGGTACTGGGATGAAGAGGAGACCAGAAAAAAAGTATACAATTCAATTGCGCTAATGCTTCTGGTAGCAATACCCCTTGGCTGGATTATGTGGACAAGCGTTGAAGAAAAATACCTGGCAAGTGAAACCATGGATGTGTTGGAGGGGCAACTTTCCGGCATAAAATACGCAAAAATAACAGGGTTAACGCATTTCATAGAAAATGGTACCTGGCACATACTTGCGGAAGTTGAATCTCCCACATTGTTGGATTCGGAACGGGTTGCGGAAATGCAATATGCGCTTTCGGAACGATTAGATCGGGAAATTGATTTGGAGCTAAAAATTACACTTATTCAGACAGTCGACGCTGGAGATTAGGCTGGTTTTAATTAGTTATGGTTATTAAATATCAACTCCAAAGGACCCGTAGTCCAGTGGTTAAGACGCCACTCTCACAACACTTTCTGGGATGTTTTCTCAGGAAGTGTGAGCCCAGTGGAGATCCCCGGTTCGATCCCGGGCGGGTCCATTTCCCATTTGGGAAATAGAGCGTATTTGCCGAAAGGCAAATCTAAGGTCCACTGCATAACAAAAAACGAGCCAAGGTAGCTCAGTTGGTTAGAGCGCCAGACTCATAGGAGTAAATTCTTTTATGAGTTCTGAGGCGACATCTTAGGATGTACCTGCCGATGATTGATATCGGCGCTCTGGGTAATCTGGAGGTCGAGGGTTCAACTCCCTCCCTTGGCATTCTTCTTTTTCCAATTTGGGTTATTTTGTTTCCTGCATGTAAACAACAACTATCTTGATTAGTTTTTGCACGGTTTCGTTGCAGTTTTTGAAAAGAAGCCGCTCTAAGATTCCCGGGCCTTTTTTTCTGAGTATATCGCTTATTAGCGCGTGTATAAATGATTGGGTTGTTGATTCTACCCCAACAAAATCCAGCGTTACTGTCTTCCCCTGCTCTAAAATAGGGAGAATTTCCTTCTGCCGTATGTCCCTTGCAACATCCTTGTTTTCCGCAAAGGAACCTGTTTTTTCAAGAATTTTGACAACATTCATACAAATCTGGGCCTCCATATCTTCTCTTTCTTCCTCTTTTTGATGTCTTCAAAATAAACATTTCTTATTAAATCGAGAAGATGGTCAAAATCCTGATGCTGGTCTAAAGATATGTCCATCCCCACCACAGTCCCTTTCCAATATGGCAGATGTTCCCTTTTCGTGCACCTGTCAGAAAACGGGTCTGGAAAAAGCTTGATTTTTTTATTTTGGGGTGTTTTTAGGAGTTTGTATAGTGAAGAACCGCTATACATAACAAAAAAATCCCTGTTGACCTTGGCGATTGATTTTATAAAAAACAATCCAGCACCTGCATTAAACTCTGTGCCCCCAGAACGGCTTGTTTTTCCTGTAACTCCGGGGGTTAGTGCCAATCGGATTGCTTCCATATCATTTTTTGGATTATGGGAAACGTCTATGCTCTCCTTGATGCCAATTCCTGCATCTGCTACCCCTATTGCTATTCGGTTGCTCTTTTTATAAAATTGGGCGCAGATAATCGCTCCATGGGAAGATTCAGAGTGCTCAAAAACATTTCTGACCAATTCGCTGATAACATACTTTATGGGCTCTGAATGCTCAGCGTCTGTGTGGAGGAGTGGGACCATTTCGCTTATGAAATGAGTAAGCTCTTCAGAATCAGATATTCTGCTTAGTGGGATGAATCTCCCTGAAGGCTCATGTTCTACAATAGAGATTCCAGAATCCACGCCAAGTTCCTTAAACAACCCCATTCTCTCGAGATATGGGCGAGACTTAGCTTTTAGCTCTCCAAAAGAAACATTTTTCTTGCCAACTGAAAGCCCAAGTGAAAGAAGCATGGAAAGGACCATTGGATGTACGGAAATCCATTTTTCATTGGAAGTTATCTCAAGCTTTTCCTGGTCAGAAAGGTCAAATGAAGAGATAAACGGCTCGATATTGCCCAGAAATGCACTATTTGGAATATGTAGCTTCATAGAGGTATTTGGTGCAGAAAGACTATTAAAACTACCGGGAATGCCGGTAATTTTGGATATTTTGATTTTTACCGGGAATGCCGGTAAAAGTAATGAATAACGCCTCTTGTTCCCATATGCGAATCTCAATCAGAAAAGCTGGGTTAAGTGGGTTGAGCATACTAGCCCTGGGTGAAAAAGTGCACTGCCCAAAAAGATTATGGACCTGATTCAAATGCCAGCTTCACTTTTGAGTTTTTCAGCCATATCTGTTTTCTCCCAGGTAAAATCTGGGAGCTCACGGCCAAAGTGACCGTATGCTGCAGTCTGTTTGTAAATCGGGCGCAAAAGATCCAATTTCTTAATCATGTCTGCGGGTTTAAAGGAGAAATTATTGAGAATTACTTCCTCAATTTTCTCGACAGGAACCTTGTTTGTTCCGCGCGTATCCACAAATACTGAAAGAGGCTTTGCAACTCCAATTACATAGGAAGCTTGGACTTCACACTGATCAGCAAGACCGGCTGCAACAACATTCTTGGCAACGTAGCGGGCCATGTAAGAACCAGAGCGGTCAACCTTGGAGGGATCCTTTCCTGAAAAACAACCTCCTCCATGATGGCCACGGCCCCCATAAGTATCGATTATGATTTTTCTTCCTGTGAGTCCGGAATCTGCTGCAGGGCCCCCAAGCACGAACTTCCCAGTTCCGTTTACATGAATAATTGTATTCTCATCGAACATGTCTCCGCAAACCGGCTTAATTACGTGCTCGGTTACCTCTGCCGTGATTTTTTCCAAAGTAATCTCTGGGTCGTGCTGGGCTGCGATTACTACAGTATGGATACGGGCAGCCTTGTGGTCCTTATACTCAATTGTAGCCTGGGTTTTTCCATCCGGGCGCAAGTAAGGAAGAGTTCCGTTTTTGCGTACTTCTGCAAGCTTCATTGCAAGTTTATGTGCAATCATTATAGGGAGAGGCATAAGCTCAGGAGTCTCTTTAGTTGCAAAACCAAACATGATTCCCTGGTCTCCGGCTCCTTGTTCATGCTCCCCACTCTCGTCTACCCCTTGGGCAATATCTGGGGACTGTGGGATAATTGAAGAGAGAACCCCAACGCTTCGGTGGTCAAAATGATATTCTGGTTTTGTGTAGCCAATATCTTCAATCGTATCACGTACAATCTTCTGAACATCTACATAACCCTTAGTGGCCGCTTCTCCAAAAGCCAGAACCAAGCCTGAGGCTGCTGCGGTTTCTGCTGCAACCCTTGAATTTGGATCTTGCCTAAACAGGTCATCCAGAATTGCATCTGAAATCTGGTCGCACACCTTGTCCGGGTGACCTTCTGTAACCGACTCTGAGGTAAATAGATAATTTTTAGAAGACATATTCAAACCTCTCAACTTAAGAGAAATTAAGCAGGAACGATATAAAAAGCTTGGTGCGGCAATTATTTCGATGATAAAAAAGGTGCCCATACTGGAGATTTCGGTTGCTTTGATTATCGGAGCAGCTGTGCTGCTCCTTAGCGACCAGATTGCAGCTTTGGGAGACTGGGGATACCTGGGCGCATTTTTCATTTCCATGATGGGCTCTGCAACGATATTGGTGCCTGTGCCCAGTTGGGCGGTAATTGTAGGGCTTGCAAAAACGCTGGATCCACTGACTCTAGGGATTGTGGCTGGATTAGGATCAGCAATAGGGGAACTTACTGCATACATTTTCGGAAATGGAATGGGGAGAATACTAGAAGAAAAAAGCAAGGCTTTTGAAAAACACAAAGAATGGATGAGAAAAAACGATATATGGGCGATTTTTGTGCTTTCATTCCTTCCGAATCCAGTATTCGACATAGCAGGACTTGCGGCAGGGGCAGCAAAAGTACACTGGCTCAGGTTTGTTGGTGTCTGTGCGGTTGGAAGAGTGTTGAGATTTATTCTATTTGGATACGCAGGATATGCTTTCTTCAATGGAATCTAAATTAAGTAGAAGAAGATTGAGCATGCTAGTGGAATGCTGACATTGTCATCTATTCCTAAGGGAAGAGACTCTACAAATGCTGCGAACAATGCAAGGGGGATTGCATACCAGCCTACAAAAAGAAAGCTGGAAAGAGAAAAGAGGATGAATGCAAGAGTACCTTCCACTGTTTTCTTCTTGTTGTATGGAAGCGGAATTTTGCCTTTGTATCCAAATATCGTAGATGCGGCGTCCCCAAAAGCGAATACTACAACTGCTGCGGCAAGATAGTAAACATCGTGAATTAGGAGGCAGGAAAGAAGGAGGCCTACAACGTACCAGGCAGAACCGTATCCTGGAAGCGGGGCATGTTTTCTCTCAAATGTTTCCACGAACCATGTAGCAATGGGAACCCGAATTTTACGCAGTACCAAATTGATGAGAAGAAGGCCTACAAATAGGATTGCAGAAAGGAAATATATTGTTTTGGAGCGCCCAAAATTGAACAGAATGAATAGAAGGGCAAGGCCAAGTATAACATGAAAAAGCTGCCGGTTTATTTCACGCAAAGTATCTACCCCACAATACATCAGTTATGTGATATGCGATTGGTGCAAGGACTAACGCACCTGCGATATCCTCAAAGTTATGGACTCCTAAGAAAAGGCGGCTAAACGCGATAAACAATGCAAAAAGCCAGAAAACAGGAAAAGATTTCTTATCTAAAAATGCAATCATCAAAAGGAAGGCAACTGCTGCATGGCCGCTTGGAAATGAATGTTCCATAAATGGAAAAGAAGGGCAACCAAATTCTGCTCCTATCCCTGTGCAGGGGCGCTCTATTGCAAAAATATTTTTCAGAGCGATAACCATGATTGAGATTATTATTATTCCTAGGATGATTTTCTTGCGCTTTTCCGGGCGCTTTTCCGCAAGGAATACCATTGCTCCCACTACAAGAAAAAAGATAATCTCGTTTCCAAGTAGGAGGGAAACATCGGTTAGTGCAGAAAGCAAAGGTTCGATCACAACAGGGTTGTACCTGAAAACAGATAAAAGAGTATTGTGCTGGCCATGGAAAGGGATGCAAAGTAAAGAAGTTCTGAGGATTTCCTGCTTTCGGTTTCAGCTATGAAGTGGGATGCGAGGAACGAGTAGATGATTAGGTATGCGGGAATCGTAATGGCTGCTGTGGGGACTATAGAGGTCTCTCCCCCTATGGCTTCTGAAATCTCTGAGATAAGGGAAAGAGAATTCCCAAGGATCAATGGAAGAATTAACGCTCCAAAAATGAGTGTATACTTCTGCATGGAAAGGGTGTTCCTGCGCTCCCTCCTAAGTTCAAAGAGGCGGAAAATGTCCTCTGCCATAAGGCTCACGTAATTCCCCGCACCTACTCCCGCCTCAAAAAGATAAGTGAAAAAGGTAGAAACCCTCTTCAGGATTAATGAGGAATTTCTTCTCCAGAGATCATCCAGAACTTTAGAGGGCTTTATGTTGGCCTGGAGTTGCTTCATGGAAATTGAAAGTTCCCCGGAAAGTTCTGGGGCTGCAGATTTGCGCATTGTGGAAAAAACGGATTCAAGCCTTCCGAGTTTTGTATTTCCGGAAACAGAAAGAAGCGCATCCGGAAGGGAATCCTCAACAGCCTCCCGATATTTTTCCCTTTTGTATTTAGGGTAGAAATAAGCTGCGGATCCCAACAGGATTATGAACAGAATAAGTATTTTCAGCAGTGGGTTTACTTCTGCAAATGAGAGCAATACAAACAATGCAGCTAATGAGAGGGGAAGAATGAAATGCAAGCTTCCTTTGTTCTTTTCTTCCATGGAATGCGTTGGTGAAAGCAGTGATGAGAAAAAGAGGATTAAGCCAGAAACAAGCGGGAACCCAACAAGAAAAACTAATATGAAAGAGACTGGGTCTGTTTCAGAAGCAAATACTGCTTTTCCAAGAACTGAGAAAATAAGATATACTGCAGGAAGAATTGTGGATGCGGCAATAAAGAGAAGAGAAAACATTGCCTGTTTTGAGGAGAACTCCTTCATGCGATACTGCTGCAGAAAGAACATATCATCCGAGATTTTCTTTATGGATTGTGCGCCGCCTCCGGTTTCATATGCAGAAAGAACTTGGGAGATTGCACGCTTTATTTCAAGGGAATCAAATTGTTTTGCAAGGGAAGCTAAGGCCGCTTCAACAGTGGATCCGCGCTTTATTTCCTTTACGGCCGCGCCTAGTTCTTCCGAGATTGCAAAATTCTCGCTGGAAAGGGTTTCCAAAGCGGTATGAAAGGGGATTTTGAGTTCCAAAAGCATGCTCAGTGTTCTAAGGAAGAGGGGAAGCTCTGCTTCAACCTCTGCTTTTTTCTTGTTGAAAGCAAGTTTAGGAAGCATCAGCAAAAGCAGGAAAAACAGGATGTAGAGAAGGAAAAAACTTAGGAAGAAAAACAGGATATTCCCTAGGAATAGAAGTGAGAAAAGAATTGTTAAGGGAAATGCAAATGCAATGCAGAGTGCAGTATACTTAGAAGGATTTGCGCCAAGCTTGGATGCATAAAGTGCGTTTTTGGTTTTGATTGGAACTGGTGGAAAACGCTCCGAAAGCTCAAGCATTTTTTCAAGCATGTTAAAGCCCGTAAAACTTATCCTGGAACGAATCAAAAAATTCCTGGAAATCCATTTTCTTTTTTATGAATTTTTTCCGGGAGGAGAACTCCTTTTCAAACTCTTTTTTCGAAAGCCCTAAAGAAGAACAGATTGCTTCGGAAAAAGGTTTCATGTCTCCCTGTTTCCAAGAATCCTTCTTTGGATCATAAGTAAAAAGGGGCTCGTGATTGTGGCCAAAACAGAGTTCGGTCATCCTCCTCAACTCCGTATTTTTTTTGGTTTTGGGGTTATAACGAAGCATCCTTCTTTGGACAAGAATTGCGTCTATGCTATTGAAATCCAGCTCGCTTACCCCAAAAAAGGAGAACCTGCGGAAGGTTTCTGTACTACTTTGTGCGTGAAAGGTTGCATAACAGCCGCGGGCCTGGCCTCCAAGAAGAGCATCGAAAAGTGCTTCGGTTTCAGGGCGGTTGCGCACTTCTCCTACAACAAAGCGGTCCGGGCGCATCCTTAGAGTATCATAAACCAAATCCTTTAGGGAAACCCCCATCTCATCATTTGCAACGAGGCGAACTTGGTGATCATGAGGAATGCTTATTTCAGGGCTTTCTTCCGCAAGCACTATGCGCTCGTTGCGCGGGATAAAGGAAAAAAGCATATTCAAAGTAGTGGTTTTGCCGCTTGCAGTATTTCCGGAAACAACTAGAGACATATCCGCCTGCATAATGAAAGAAAGGGCTGCGAGAGCGCCTGCAGGCATGGTTTTGAGGGAAATTAGATCACTTGGGGAGAAGGGAACTTCGCTAAACTTTCTAAGGGTTAATTCCCCATCAGAAAGTGGAGGGAGAGTTGCATGAAGGCGGGAACCATCCTGCAAAATAGTATTCAACTTAGGCTTCTGGAGGGTGATGCGCCTCCCTAAATGTTTGGCCATTTTGTTAACTACATCCATTAGGGCCCGCTCATCAGTAAACATTGCATTTACTGATTTCCATCCCTCCTTTCGTATGAATACGTATGCAGGCTTGTTTATCCCAACAACACTTACTTCCTCAACAGAGGAATCCTTCAGAATTGGGTCAAGAAAAGCGAATCCATATATGTGGAGGCGGGCCATTTCAGATAAGTATTCCAGCTGGTCATGATCCAGCATTATGCCTTCTATTTCCGCATGCTCAAAAAGAAGCTGCTTCAGAAGACTTGAAACGTCCTTTTCAGACCCGAACTCGCTCCTTCTTGCCTCTTCCCTAAATCTCTCTTCCACAAGGGAAATTACCTGCTCTTCTTCCGCACTTAAGCGGGGAAGTCCAAGCTCATAATCCCCTTCATTTAGTATTTTCCACCCTAGCATGAACAACAACCTTGTCTCCTTTTTCAAACCAAGCAGCACGCTTTTCATCAATTTCCAGGAGGTAGCGGGCAGGCTCTGAGTTCTGCCTATGCGCTTCGGAAGGAACGACCCGAAATTTATCCACTACTTCACCGGAAGAAGAAATGTAAATTGCGTAAAAAGGAGCAGGAACAAAGAATGAGTGTATTGGATGAATATCGTCTCTAAAGAAATCAAAAAGTATTGGGATTATTTCCTTGCGAAACATAAGACCGCGTATCTTTGATAGTGGATAAACCGCATCCTTGCAGTTTATTTTCTTTCCATTGGTTTTGTTTTCCAATATCATTTTCCAAACTTCCTTTGGGTTTTCTCATAGAACCTTAAAGCATCTCCAAAATCTTCCCTTGAAAAGTCGGGCCAGAGCTTTTCACTGAAGTAAATTTCGCTATATACTGTTTGCCAGGGAAGAAGACCACTAAGTCTTCTTGCACCAGAAGTGCGGATAACCAACTCCGGATCAGGGAGGCCTGCAGTATACATATGGTCACTCAGGATTTTCTCATTCACTTCAGTTATTCCTTCCTTTATGGCTGAGTTCACTGCATCAACTATCTCAGTACGCCCTCCATATGCAAGAAGGAGATTAAGGGAGTATT
>JAUWMC010000038.1 GCA_030613375.1 Microcaldota archaeon | reverse complement strand
GTTTCTGTTTATTGTTGACGGAACGGACGATACTTACCGGATTCTGGAAAAATTGAAAAAAGAAACTCCTGATGCTGATGTTGTTCTTAAAAAATACTCAAAAAGACTGGGAAAGGGGGGCGCGGTAGGTGAAGGTATTAACGCTGCAAAAACCCCCTATGCTGGATTTCTGGATGTGGATGAGCACATACCTCTTGAAACTGTTGAAAA
Source organism: Microcaldota archaeon (assembly GCA_030613375.1). Lineage (GTDB taxonomy): Archaea > Micrarchaeota > Micrarchaeia > Anstonellales > Bilamarchaeaceae > CAIKOA01. The sequence continues at coordinate 9,838 of JAUWMC010000038.1, read as the reverse complement.
CGCAGTGAAGTTGATTCTTGAGAAGAAGTTGGATTGTGTTGTGTGCTCAAGACAGGGCGCGGGCGGGAGGCCATTTATGCGTAAGTTTGCTTCCAGATCATTCAATTGGATAGTAAATCTCCTTTTTGGTTTTGGGATTCCTGATACGCAATGTGGATGCCAGCTGTTCAAAACCCGGCGGGCTCAGGTGGACAAGGGCCCTGTTTTCAGAACAAGGGGATTTGCATTTGATGTTGAACTCCTGAACAAGGTAAGGAAACAAGGTGGGAAAATAACTGAGTATAAACTCAGCTATTCGAAAGAAAGCGGGGGCAGTTTCTCGCTAGTGGAAAGCCCGGGAATGCTCTGGGACCTGCTCAGGCTAAGGTTTTTCTAAGAGCTCGTAGATTGCAAATGTAGTGGTATTGCTGGCAAGCCTGTACCTGGAATCAGTAAGTTGGAGCTCCTGGGGATAGACAAGAAGGTATTCAAATTCCGTGATGTTTGTTTGTTTCCTCATTGATTTATTTGTCTCAAACACCAGGGCATAGTTGCCATCTTCAAATTCATACTCCTGGGTATAATAGTCCTGCACCACTGCGTTGAGCCTTTCTTCATAATAACTATTGTCTACATAGACGTCTTCTTCCTTGTCCTGGCCCTGGAGAATCACGTATCCAAAATCCAGGTATTTTCCTGCTTCTTTTCTTTCAGAAAGAATCTTGTAAGTGACTGCGGTTGTTGCTCCGGAATATTTGCCGATTATGAGAACGTTTTCCTTTCCTGAAAACTCCAGCCCAACTTCTCTTGCATCCTTGAAATCGGGCACCATGGAATTTTCAAAACCCGCAAATATCGGCATTGCCAGGTTCATTGCCACTAGAATAACTACAATGAGCATTGAGAAGGAATCGATCTTTCCTTTGTGTGAAAGGGATAATGCTGCAAAAAAGGCCAAGGAAGGCACAACATAGTATGTGTGCCAGGGAATAGAAACCCCGGAGAGTATGGGCACCAAAGCAAGAATAAGCCAAAATGAAAAAAAGAGCTCTTTCTTCCAGGATGAAAGCATCGTCCTGAATGAAACAAGTATGTATGTCCCATACATTATGAAGAAGAACAGGAATCCTGTGAACAATGCGTAGAGTGTGTGGGAAAGGTAATCATATATGAAGAATTTTCCTGTGTCTGTAAGCAGCACTTCTTCGCTCAGCCCTATGCTTTCCAGGGAAAGGTAAAACAGGAGCATTCCAATAAACGGGGCGAGCAGGGAAAGCAGGAAGTATGGATTGCTGAGACTTTTCCGGTCTTCCTGGAATATGTATGCCAGGGCCAATGGAATAAGCATAAACGAGATTACTGATTTGGTGAGTGAAGCAACTAAAGCAAAAACCCCTGCCAAGAGAAATCGCTTTTTGGGCTCCATTTTTTTATCGGTGTAGAATAGGAGGGAAAGTAGAATAGGTGTGAGTGCAAATACCTCCATAAGAAGCCTCGTTTCTGCATAGATAACTCCATATGCAGAGTAGAAAAGTAATGAAGCAACAAGTGCAACATCCGGCTTCAAGAAGCGCTTTGCTATTAGATAAAAGAGGAATGTATTCAGGGCCCCAAAAACTAAATTGGGGGATTTGTACATCCATTCTATTGAGCTGAACAGCTGTGAAGTAATGGGAAGAAATAGGGAATACACAATGAAATAAAGCCCTGGTTTCCAGGGAGTCCAGGAACCTAAGTACTTGGGGAGAAAAGTAATGTTGTCTGCCTCCTCCGCAATCATCTCAGCATAGAGAGTTCCGTCCAGATAAAGTGGGGTATCCCCAAGCAGGAAAGCCTTTAGCAGAAATGTTATTGCAAATAGGAAGAAAACCACTAGTTTGAAATTCTTGGAGAGCATTGGTTGAAGATGTGAACAACAAAAATAAAAAACAAACCTGCACATATACCTTTCCGCTGCGACCGTAGTCTAGTGGTAGGATCTTGGCTTCCCAAGCCAATGACCCGGGTTCGAGCCCCGGCGGTCGCACTTTCTCCTCACTCATTATGCTAGCTGGCCTGGTTTATGCTAGTGGAAAAAGTGTAGCGTATTTGTCGTTAGACAAATCTGAGTCGCAACCCAACTTTTCCAAACTTCTTAAAAAGAAGGGGGGAGAACTTCCCACAATGAAGAAGGCGTTCCTCCTGCTTGCTTTTGTGCTAGCTTTTGCTTATGCTGTAGATTGTAGTGGAAGCATTGAAATGGGCCTCCCCGCAGTAACTGAAGGAGAGGAAAAGGGAGGAGATATTGTTCTTGTGGAAATGCGCCTTGTTCCAGGAGAAGGTAATGCATATGTAGGGGTTGAACCTCCTACTGATACAAGTCTCCAGGGAAGCCTTGAGATTGCTGTTGGGGTAGCTGAAGGGCTTGTGGGGGAAGAAATCGAATGCGATGTTCTTGTTACTATTCTGGACCAGAGCGAGTATGTACAAGGCCCTTCTGGAGGCGCTGCGTTTTCCCTTATGGCATATTCACTTTTAACAGGAAATCAAATGAGGAATGATGCAACCATTACTGGCGCAGTAAACGAGGAAGGAATTGTGCTTCCGGTTGGAGGGCTTTATGAAAAGGCTCTGAGTGCACGGGCTGCGGGAAAAGATTATTTTATTACTCCATTACAAACTGTTGACGAAAAGTTAATGCTGAGAAATATTGAGGAGATATCAATATATGAAGTAAACCACATGGAAGAGGCTGCTGATTTCTTCTTTGGGGGGGTTATTCCTGAGGAAAAGCCACTTAATCTTACTGTGGAGCCGCTTCCTGAACTTGCAGAATATGAAGGGGTGGATACGCCAAGGTTCAGGCAGATTGCGGAAGGGATAATGAGCCGAGAAGGCAAAGCAATTGCAGGAATAGAAGACCAAGAACTCAGGGAATATTTTGGGGAGAAGATGCTCCAGCAGGTTGAGCTTATAGAAAAAGGATATTACTATTCTGCTGCAAACGATGCGTTCCTCAGCTACATAATGGCGGATTCGCTTTCAAGGATTGATTCTCCAGATGTGGAAAGCAAAAAAGAGGAAGTAGAAGAATGCCTGGATTCTGTTGATGTTGCGATCACTACATATGATAATTATGAATGGATTATGGGCGCAGAAGCAAGGCTGAAGAGAGCGGAAAACCAGCTTGAGATTTATGGGGAAATGGAAAGTGGGACCAAAGAGGAACAGTACTTCATTGTTTACCAGCTTGACTTTGCGGTTGCATGGTGCGATGCTGCAAAGGACATGCATTCTGCTGCATCGGAAATTGGAGGGCAGCCAATGAATGGAGAATTGCTAAAGGAACATGTGGAAACCCTAATGAACATAAGCAGCAATTATACTGAAATAGAACATTCAGAGAATTACAGAAACGGAGTGGAGATGTATGAAGAGGGTTCATATGCAGGAGCAGCATACGAGCTTATGTATGCACTTGCGCTGGAAAAACAATCCAATGATATGCTCCAAAATAACCTAAGTTCTGAACAGATTGCAGAGCTGAACATGGGGGAAAGGGAATCACTTTGGGGAAATGTGTTCAAAGCGCACTCATACTACTTGATGGAAATTGATGATTTGGGAGGGGCATATGCGGTAGCTATCTTCTCAAAGGGAATGGAAGAGATGTACATGGGGATTGAACAGCAGAAGTATTTTGAGCAGGTGTTTGAATTTCCAGAAGAGGGGAACGAAACTATAGAGGAAGATGTAGCTGAGGAGGAAATAGAGTGCGAATGCCCGGAATGTATACAAGAACCCGTGTGTGCAGTGGCTTATGCCCTTTTGCTCCTTCCGCTTTTCATACGAAAACTGAGATGATCCTGCCATGCACAAGGAAAACCCCGTATCCAAATGGTTCCGGTCAGGAAGATATACAAAAAGCCTAGAGCTCATTGAAGAATTGGCTCCGAAAAGCATACTGGATTTGGGATGTGGAAGGGGGCACTTCATAAAGCTGCTGGAAAAGAGGTTCCCATTTGCATCCATAGCAGGGTGTGATTCCAACAGAGAGGATGCTGCAGCGGCGAGAGAGGGATGCCCGGATGCAAAAATCAATTATGGAGATCTTCTTAAAGCAGACCTTGAGCCTGCTGACCTTGTTGTTGTGCTTGAGGTCATGGAACACTCTCATTTGCCCAAAAAAATGCTAGTGAAAATCTCTTCCCTTGTAAAAGAAAGGGGGTATCTCTTAGTAAGCCTTCCTCGGCCAGAGCTTTTACGGTGGAGAATCATCTGGTGGGCCTGGTCACACACAATCGGGAGAAGCTGGTGCCTCGATGAGCATGAAAACCTTACTGAAACAGAGTTTATGGAAATGGCGTCAGAAACAGGATTAACGCTTGAAAGACGCTCTAGGTTTTTCCTTGATTGTATATCTATTATGCTTTTCAGGAAGAGCTAAGGTTTCCACTGTTTCCCATAAAGGAGTTGACGTGTTTAGCCATACTCTATAAAAAATCTTGCTAGCAAAAATAATTAACGTGATTGAATGGAGGACAGGATTACTGCTCGTGAAATTGGCGCTTATATCGAATTAAAGAAGAGAGTTGCCGAAGAGGAATACAAACTTAACTATATCCAAAATACTGCAGGAGATCACTCATCCCTTATTGAAGAAATTGAAGATGAACTGAGGGAAGAGCGGGCAAAGATGAAGATAATTGAGGGAAAAATGGAAGCAAAAAATCTGAAGCTTATTGTCCCGAATCAAGAAAGAATTGAGGAGTATTCTGAACTTATTTCAAGGCTTCCGCGTGAGGAGGTGCTTGAGGCGATAAAGAGCAAGAGCGGGGATTCATACATTTATCTTTCAGAACGAGGGAAGTTGATAAAACGCAACATAGAAAACAAAAATGAGATAGGAAAACTTAATGTGCTGCTTGCAAATGCATCCCCTGAAGTGCAGACATGTGTGAGGGAAGCATTGGTAAAAGGAGAACCAGGGGAGCCTGAAGCAGATTTCGATGGAGAGGACGGAGCAAAGATTATTCGGCTGATGAATCGCGTGGGAATGAAGTGTAAAACCGCTGAGGGAAAGCTTGTAAAGAGCACGGATGATTTGGGAGAAAATCGTGTGCTTGCGAACAATGAATATTTCTGGGTGCCTTCGGATAAGCTGAACACGTTTACTGAAAATGAAAAGGTCCTTGCAATTGTAAGTGTAAAGCTCCAGGTAAAGAATGCAGAGATGCAAGCGATTACTTTCAATGAGGAACAACAAAAAGAGTTCCAAGACCTCCAAGGTAGGTATATGGAGCTCCTGAAAACCAGAAGGGAAATCATCGGGAATGAAGAAAAAGACCTTATGATTTCTATTTGAGGGTTTTGTGCACGTATGGGCCTTTTCTTTTGTATCCCTTTTTGAAGTAGTATTTCCTTGCGCCTATCCCGCTTATTATGATCATTTCCTTTTTTCCAAATTCCTCCTTTGCGATTCTTTCTGCTTCTTTTAGGAGAAGAGAGCCAAAGGAGCGGTGTTGTGCGCTCGAAGATTTCTTTCCTATTTTCGTTTCGGAGCCATATATGTGGAGTTCCCTGATTAACGCTGTGCTTTTGCTTATTTCTTTCCGGAATGGACGATAGGGGATTCTTAGTCTTATGAACCCGATTAGTTTTTCATTTGCTTCATAAGAGAGAAAAATTTCCTTTCCTCCGCTTGCAGTGTAATCTGTGCGCTTGAGCTCTGCAGACTCCGGGGAAAATTTGGTTCTTCCTATCTCCCTGCAGCGGATTTCTTTCGGGATTATTTTCTTTTTCTTAACTGCGCTTTCCACGAGCTCGCGCAGGTTGCTTTTTTCCACACCCGCACCGATTAAGCCTGTAGGTATATCACGCTGGATTCTCATTACGCGCACCCAAGACGGGATATAACGATAAAATTCTGAGATTACCTCTGCAGCTTCCTCTGTGAAGTAAGGCTGGTATTTACCTTCCTGCATGAGTTTGAAGAGTTGGGTGTTCGGCATTACTAAAGTCGGGTAAATTTTGAGCATATCCGGCTTGAACTTAGGGTCTGTGAATAGCTCCTTCACCATCTGGATGTCTTTTTTCGGGCTTGAGCCCGGAAGCCCGGGCATTATGTGATATGCAACTTTGAAGCTTGAATCCTTGAGCCAGCGGGTTGCGTTTTCCACGTCCTTTACTGTGTGGCCGCGCTGGATTTTTTTGTAGATTCGATCATCTGGAAACTGGACGCCCAACTCAACCCTAGTTGCTCCATATTCCAGCATCTCATTGATGTGGGGCTTTTTGCAGATGTCCGGGCGGGTTTCAATCGTGAGGCCGATTACGCGGTTTTTTGCGGATTCGTTTACTTTCTTTGCCTGTGCAAGAGTGCGAGAAGGCTTCCCGTTAAATCCATCGTACATTTTCTTTACGAAAGACCGCTTGTAGGAGCGGGGCATGGAAAGGAATGTTCCACCCATGAGAATTGCCTCACACTTGTCAGTGGGGTGGCCGGTTTCCAGGAAGTGCTTCAGCCTGCCTTCTACCTGCTTGAATGCATCAAATCCAAATTGTCTTGCGCGTAGTGCTGCGGGCTCCTCTCCTGTATAGCTTTTTGCCGCCTTTCCGGTGAAAGGGCAGTAGATACAAGAGTGTTTGCAGGATCCTTCAGGCTTGATCATTAATGCTACGGGGGTAACTCCGGATGCAGTACGCATCGGGCGCTTCAGTAAAAGTAAACGGGTTTCCTTGGATGCATTTTTCGGGAGAAATTGGAGTATTTCAGAATTCCTCAGAAAATTAGAAAGCTTGAATTTTTTTGAGGCTTCCTGTTTTATTTTGTGAATGTCTGTTCTTCCTTCCAAAAGCTGTGAAACCGCATATTTCGCTGCTTCCTCCCTCATAATCACCACAGGTTGGAAAGAAGGCCTAGAAGCGCATAAATCGGGGCCTCAATAATCGGGAAAAGCATCGCACCGTTGTTTACTGCTTTGTAATCTGAAAGAAGATCTGGATAAACATACAAAGTTATTGCCTGGGATTCTGAAACTCTAGATGAGGCTGAAGATTCTACGGTTATCAAAGTTGAATAGGTTTCCTCCTCAAACCCTGCAACCTCATAAATAACTGTTTTGCTGCTCTTTGGGGAGATATAAAGAAGTTTAGTGAATTCCCATTTGGAAACCCCTTTTGCGCTCACCTTGAACGTGTCTCCTGCGTTTCCGCGGTTGTTAATTGTTATCTGAAAGCGTGCGGGCTGACCGATTCCTGTTGTTTTTTCATGAGGATAAACAGAAAAGTCCATTACTTCCTCGCTTATTTTCACACGCAGATAGAATGTAATGATTCCAAGCTGCTCGCCATTTCCTTCATCCTCAACAATTACTGGGATTGTGTAGATTCCCTCTTCTGTATATGGATCTGCAGTTATTTTCACCTGAAGTGGATCTCCGTAAAGCTTGCTGGGGGTTGATGACCACCCTCGAGGGGGATCAGATACGTATGCACGGTCGTAATTGCCGCCTATTCCATGGATTCCTCCCTCATATACCTTAGGATGTAGTTGGATCTCCATTGTTTGCCCTGGGCCCATTGTACCCATGTCTATAGTTTCCCCTTCGGAAATATCAGTAAGCACTGGCTCAATCATCTGCAAAGAAAACAAGGACCCCATCAGGAGGACAAGGCATATCAGCCATCTCATGGTGTAATTTTGCTTATTAACAATATAAAGTTATCCCCTCCAGAAAATAGCCGGATGGAAAAAAGAAAAACCAACAGCCTGATATGGGTATTCCTCTTCTGGAGCCTGGGAACAGCACTGGGTAGCTCAATGCTTTACCCCTACCTTCTAGAAACAGGGCTTTCTGTGCTGGAGCTTCTGGTGTTTTTTGCTATTGCATTCTTTGTGCCTTCAGCGTTCTTTTTATTTACAGGAAAAATAAATACTGAGAGAATAATGCCCTGGGGCATCCTCGCAACCGGGCTGGGGTACGCCCTGCTTGGGATTTTTGGGGGATATGCCGGACTTGCTGCAATCCTCGTACTTGGAGGAGCATGCTTTGCATTTTTCTGGCCCCAGATGAATGCCCTCTGGTTTGAAGGGCGGGCAAAAGGAAACGCATTCCAAAGTGCGATATATTATGGGATACTGGTAACAATCGGAATACTCGGGCCCGTCATGGGTGGGCTGGTGGTTGATTGTTTTGGATATCCTGCTGTGTTTGTGCTTGCAGGGGCAATACTCGGGATTGCGGGTGTGTTTTCAGGAAAACTTGGAAAAGGAAAGGACCTGAAAGTTAGTGTGAAAAATGCGCTGGATGCAGTTTCAGGATTCAAAACTCTGCTTTTTCTTGAGTCATATGCAATGTTCGGATTTCTGGTTCTCATCTTCATAATTACTCTTGAATATTTCAGCGACCCCCTGGAATATGGGGCTTTCCTTGCGGCCACAGCATTCATTGCAATTCTGCTCTCGCTTATTTTTTCAAAAATATCCGATGAAAACAAACAGAGGCGAATGTTTATTGTGCTCTCATCGCTCGGGCTGGGAATTTCACTTGCATTTGCTGCATTCGCATCTGAGCTCTGGGCATGGTTTGCGGTAATGGTTACAGTGGGATTCTTCAAAGGGGTATTCAGCCCGTTTCCGCTTGCAATCCTACTAGATAAAAAGAAAGATTTGCGTGCTGTGATGTATGGGAGGGAACTGGTATTTAATTCAGGCAGGATTGTTGCTGCAGTGATTTCAATTGGGCTTTACCTCCTTACGGGGAGCGTGAGGAGTCCGCTCCTGGTTACGGGTTTATGCGCAATTGCATTTGCAGTGGTGTTTGAATTTTCAAAGAAAAAGAAGCTGAACATAAAATAATTAGTATTCTATTCCGAAGTGGGTGTACCTGGGCTCAGCTTCCTTGTCAAATCCAACCACCTGGATTTTTTCTACGGAAATGGATTTGAAGCGCGGATGCTCTCCGGCTTCGAGTATATTGAGAAACTCCCGATACGTTTTCTCGGTTTCGGATTCGCACTCTATTTCCACATCGCCATCGGAAAGGTTTTTTACCCATCCATTGATTCCTAGGTTTGTTGCTGCTTCCTGCACAAACCATCTAAAGTTGACCCCTTGCACAACACCACTCACCATCAAACGTGCATGCAAAACCAATCATTTCACCTTTACATTAATTCCGGAGTTAGTCATCTCCAGTGGGAACCTCTTCATAACGTGGTTTGAACCCTTCATCTTGAGCACTTCAATTCCCCTTTTTCGGTCTTCTTTTTTTCCGATGCGATAGTTTAGGTGTATCCACCCGTCGGAAAGCGCCTCTATTCCGTAGTTTGTGCGGGGAAGGGTGCTGCTGGGAGTTGGAGATTCCTCTGCAACAATTAGGGAAGTGGCTTTCCACTTGCGCATGTTGCTTATGATCTCCAGAAATCCCCGCTTGCGCTCATCCTCATCCGAAAAAAGAAGAGCAATCGGCATGATTGAATCAATTACTATACGAGTAATTCCCATGGTCTCCACAAGCTCGCCTATTGCGTTATTTTGGCTCCTGAACTGGTCTACCTCATGGGCAGGGTAGTCCAGAAAAAGGAGTTGTTTTGAGCGCTCAAGCTGCTCTATATTCCATCCCGTATAATCCATGTGGCGGTAGATTAACTCCTGGGATTCCTCAATTGCAACGTATAAGCCGGTTTCCCCATACTTTTGCGCGCCATTCACGAGGAACTGGAGGGCAAGGGTGCTTTTTCCTGAGCCAGTGGGGCCGCTTATCGTGCTGATTGAGCCTTTTGGAAGGCCTCCCTTTAGCATCTTGTCCAGTCCCGCAATTCCGGTTTTGCACAGTTCTTTTTTCATAAGAATCACTTCTTTTTATTCTCGAGTAGC
>JAUWMC010000088.1 GCA_030613375.1 Microcaldota archaeon | reverse complement strand
CTCACCCTGGAAAAGCAAGTATCTACTTTCACAACTCAATTAGGCCGGCTCTCCACACTAATCGAATCGGCAAAATCCTCTGCAGAATCCCTCTCAAATTCAGAAAAAGAGCTCTCTTCGATCGGGAACACGACCGATTTGAAAACATTCGCAAAAGAAAAGGAAGAAAGACTGGTTTCAATCTCCTCAAAAATAGAATCTATTTCCAATGAAATTGCAGATCTTCAGGAGGTTGCTTCAACCTTAAAGCCAGATCATTCTGAATGCCCGCTCTGTGGAACGGAACTCAACGAAGAAAAAACGCAGCACATCCTTTCTGAGAAGAAACAGAAAATACAATCCAAAAAAGAAGAGCTTTCCAGTCTTAAGAAATCTCTTCCCAAAACCAGGACAGAGCTTTCCCAGGCAATGGAAAGCATCCGCAAGGCACAGCAACTCTCCGACCGCATCACTGACCTGAAATCCCGATCCCAAAACCTTCCTGAGCTTGAAAAGAAAAAATCCGAAGCAGAAAAGCAGCTCTCTGAACTTAGCTCCAAGCATGAAGGGTTGCGCTCAAAGCGCGAGAAGCTCGAGCCCACATATTCCGAACTCCTTCTTGCTTCCAAGGAGGAAGAATCCCTCCTCAAAAAATTAGACTCACTTAAATCACTCCAGGAAGAGCACACAAAAGCAAAATCCCTACTAGAATCCATAGAATTCGATGAATCTGAACTAGAAAAAGCGCGCAAATCCTTAGGGGAAGCCCGTGTAAATGAGGAGAGAGTGCGCGCAAATCTCGAAATGTTGCGTAAAGAGTACACATCCCTTACCGAAATACTTTCCATGCTCCAAAAGCGCACCATGCAAATGGAAAAAGCAAAGAAAGATTCCGAGCATCTCCTACATTTGAAGGAAGAGCTTACTCTTTACAAAAACTCACTTCTAGAACTACAGAGCGAGCTGCGTGCAGAAATGACTCGTGCAATCAGTTCCGCAATGAACGAGATCTGGCCCGTGCTCTACCCTTACGTGGATTACAAACAAATCCGCATCACTGGAACTGAAAAGGATTACTTTTTCGAAGTGTATGATGGAGAATGGAGAAGATTGGAAAAGGTTGCATCTGGAGGGGAAAGAGCATGTCTTTCTCTCACCCTAAGAATAGCATTATCCACGGTACTTACTCCTGGAATTGGATGGATGATGTTAGATGAGCCCACACATAATCTGGACAAGGACGCAATCCATACTCTCTCAGAGGCTTTAGAGAACAAAGTTCCGGAAATAATCCCTCAATCTATCGTAATTACGCACGAAGAAAACCTAATCAGTTCAGAATTCGCAAGAAGCTACAAATTCTCAAGGGACAAGGAACGCATGGGACCCACTAGGGTTGAAACTCTTTAATCCCCAATCCACATGCACTTCTTTCCAGCCTTCCCATATAATTCATCCTTTTCCTGAATCCCATGACAGAAGTTATGCCTATGCACATGATGTGCATCCAAAGCCGAATAACTATTACTCACTTCCTGAACGTTACTCCTAGGTCCCAGTATATTTCCACTGCGCGTTACAGGCTGAGCTCCGAATAATTCCGTAATTTTTCCTTTTTGTCCACAGAGCCTTGGGAACCATCACGTATTTAAACACTTTTATGCACTTTTAGTCTGATGGCAAGAACTCTTTCCCTAAAATCATTATCCCCTATTCAGGATGCTACAAAAAAAGGCATTATTGAGATGGCAGGAAGAAATATTCCCCTCCTGACAATTTCAAAAAAATATTCTCTTGAGCCGGATACGATTCGCGATGTGCTCACAGAGCGAAGGGCAAGGATAATCAGTATGAATGAATCTGGAATGACCCTATTCAAGATAGCCGAAGCAGAGGGTACTGCCCAATCTGTTATACGACGTATTCTTACAAAAGCAAGGGAACATGGAAAACCATTCTTTTTTCTTAGAACTATAGAGTGTAATGTACTGAGGAGAGCATTGAAACCTGCCCCCCTTACACAGGAATCATTTACAGATTTTATCAAAAATACTCCCGGCTGGAGAGGAAAGCTCCTTCTCTCAGGATGTGGTTCCACGACCATTTCTAAAGTTGCACAACTGGCCAAAGAATTGGGGATTTTGAGTGAGTCAAATGGCGCAGTTTCTTGTTTACTCAATTCAGTTCCCCCCAAGAGGGAAGATGAGCGGCAGGATGGGATTATTGCCTTAATTGAGATTGGAGCCAGCCTTGAGGAGATTGCATGTGCCTGTGGCACATCAATTAACCGCATAGCAGAAATTTACAAGTACGCGGATTCCGGTAGGCACTAAATTTTGTTTCCCTGGGTAGGTTTTGATAAATCTACATTGTGCCGGGATGCACAATATCAACTGCGAAATGAGTATGTTACTTAGGTGCCCCCTCCCATATTTTGAGAAAAACCTAAAAGAAATCCCCCAATCCCTTCTGCTTTCCCCCGTGCTTCAATTCATACTCATCATACCCAAGCTCTTTGAGTATCTTCATCACAGAAGGAAGAA